>CALKKU010000161.1 GCA_937995285.1 uncultured Bacteroidales bacterium
CACCTTGACGAAATCGTCGACTTCGGAGGAGAAGAATCCGAATTTGCCCTTGGTGCTGAGCGTCGATTCAAACGGGTACTTGACGATCGATGCCAGCGTGGAGTAGGTCATAGCGAAGCCGCCGTGGCGGCGTCCCTTGAATTGATGTGTCAGCACGCGGAAAGCGTTGGCGTTGCCCTCGAAGTGCGTCACGTCGGCCCACTGGCGGTCGTCGAGGCGGTCGCGTAAGCAGCGGCCGTTACCCTCGCTAAAGTAAGTGCCGATGGCTTTTTCGCCCGAGTGGCCGAACGGCGGATTGCCCAGGTCGTGCGCCAGGCAGGCGGCGGCGACGATGTCGCCGATGTGGTCGAAGATTTCGCCGGGGAACTCGTCGCGGTGGCGTTCGCGCAGCACGGCGGCTACTTCGTCGGCCATCGACTTGCCCACGCAGGCCACTTCCATAGAGTGCGTCAGTCGGTTGTGGACGAAGATGCTGCCGGGCAGGGGGAAGACCTGAGTCTTGTTCTGCAGGCGTCGGAATGGCGATGAGAACACCAGTCGGTCGTAGTCGCGGCGGAAGTCGGTGCGCGAGCCGCGGCGCTCGGGATCGTGGAAGTCTTCGAGGCCGAAGCGCTTGTCATTGACGAGGCGAGGCCATTGCATTTTCTGTGACATGGGCATAATACGTTACGATATGCGAAGATAGCCATTTTCACCCGAATGGCAAAATGAATAACTATTGCAGACCGCTGATGTCGACTTTGTAATGCATCGGAGCGCTCGCAGTCGGCTGTATGAACATTGTCATATACATAGGCGCATAGATGATTTTCCCGTCGACGCGCAGATTGTCGTTGTTAAGAACGACGGCCTCGTCGAGGTTGTAATCGCGACACTCCATGATGTTGGCCAAAGCGCGGTGAACGGCGTAGTCCTTGCCAGACTTCACTTCGATTGGCAACACCTTGCCGTCAAGCTCGATGATGAAATCGACTTCACCACGTTTTTTATTGTTGTAGTAATACGGTGCAATGCCGTGTGCGACAAGTTCCTGAGCCACAACATTCTCATATATCGAGCCGTGGTTGATGTCCTTGTCGCCGGCGATTATGCGCATCTGTATTCCTGAGGCATACTGTGCGGCGAGCAAGCCGATGTCGCTCTGAAAGAGTTTGAACAGGTTGCGCGAGCGGGAAAGCAGCAACGGTATTTTCGGTTCTTCGACATTGTAGACCGGAATGGCCACACCGGCGTTTTTGAGCCACAGAAATCCGTTCTCATAGCGTTCAAACTTGGCATTATCGTTCAATTGTTTCAGAATGAAGCGTTTGTTCTTGGCATTGAGCTCGGGCGGTATGAGTTCGAATATTTCTTCGATTTTCAACTTATTGACCGGATCGTACTGTGCTATGTCGCGTTTGTAGAGGTTGATGATATCGCGTTGTACAGTCATTACCGATTGCAAATTGTTGCTGTCTATATATTTGGCTACTGCCGCCGGCATACCGCCAACAATCAGGTACAACCTGAACAACTCCATAATGCGATTGTGGATAAAACCGTCGACAGTCGTCTTGGTTTCCCAATGATGTCGCAGCCTGTCGATGATGTCGTGATTTACACCGAGTGCAAGGATAAACTCCTCAAAATCGAGCGGATGCATCTCCGTCGCGCCCATATATCCGACAGGTTCCGATCGCAGGTCGTTCAACTCTACACCGAGCAACGATCCGCTCATAATGTAGCGAAACGATCCGTCGTCGACAAGAAATTTTATCGCCGTCACGATATCGGGGCATTTTTGCACTTCATCGAAGAATATCAGCGTGTTGCCTTTGATTAATCGCTTCGATGTTATGCTCGAAAGTCTAAGCAATATCTCGTCGCTGCTCTTGGCATCGGCAAACAATTGAACGGCTTCGGGATTTTCGATGAAATTGATTTCCACAAAGCTTTTGAAGCGCTTGCCGAATTGGCGAATTGAATACGTTTTTCCGATCTGGCGAGCACCTGTTACGAGCAATGCATTACGGTTATTTTCGTAATAATTGATTAAATAGTTGTCAATCTTGCGATTAATCATAATATTTCCGGTTTTCCAAGGCAAAATTAGGGTATTTTTGCCGTTTTTCCAAGGAAAAATCATTGATTTTTGCCACTTTTCCAAGATATTTTAGGCGATTTTTGCCGTTTTTCCAAGAATCAATGTCGCCGTTAATTTGTAGGGGGAAGTGTTGCAAAAAGGCAGTGTTATTGAGTATTGATATAATACGACGGGAGTAGCGGCATGCGTTTCGCATGCCTTTAATGTGTAATACGCTGTGTTATAATTAATTGTGCGTCGAATGACGGCGGGCGGGCCGAAGGCTCGCCCCTACATTTGCCGGCTTTCGCCTGCATTACGTTAATATTGCAACGCCCGCCCTGCAATATCATAATTCACGATTATTATGGTAATATCGGACTAAAAATTGGCCGGTATTTCCACCGAATTATAATATTTGACAATTTTTTAATAATTTTGCAGCGATTTTTAAGAGAAAGAGATTGTTATGAAAAGACTTGCACTCGCATTCGCTGCCGTAATCACTGCCGCATCGGCCTCTCTGCAAGCGGAGACCATCGAACCTATTCGATTTGGTGACATGGAAAGCTGGGTCACCCGCAACATCAAGGAAAGCGCCATCATCGGCGGCCACCAACGCAAAGTTTATGCCATCGGCCCGACGGAAACCGTCAACGGTGCCACGGCATACGTGCCCAAGGGCGGAACGCCGTGGGCCACGTCGAATGTGCTGGCCAAGGTTGCGGGCGTCACCAAGACATCGAATGCCGTGTATCCCGACACGCGCGAGGGCGGCGGCCGCTGCGCACGCCTCACCACTCAACTCGAACATGTGAAGGCTATCGGCATCATCAACCTCGACGTGATGGTGGCCGGCACAATGTTTCTCGGCCGTATGTTCGAGCCTATCAAGTCGACCAGCGAGCCTTATGCCAAGATGGAAATGGGCGTGGCGTTCACCAAGCGCCCGAAGGCTCTCGTATATGATTATAAACTGACCATTCCGGCGGGCAATACGCGCATGTACTCGTCGGGCTTCGGCCGCAAGCGCACCTATCAGGGTCACGACAATGCCGAGGTGTTCATCTATCTGCAACGCCGCTGGGAGGATGCCGACGGCAATCTGTATGCCAAGCGCGTCGGCACCGGTCGCGAGGTACTGTCATCGACTACATCGGGTTGGCAGAACAAGCATCATCTGACGGTGCACTACGGCGACATAACCAAGGAGGCGTTCTATCGCTCGTATATGGGGCTGATTCCCGAGGCCAAGAGCTACTATGCCCGCAACTCGAAGGGCAAGATGGTGCCTGTGAAGGAAGTCGGCTGGGATTCGCCCACGGCGACGCCGACGCACATGGTGGTGATGTTCTCGGCCGGTAGCGGCGAGCCGTACGTAGGTACCGAAGGTCTCACCCTGTGGGTCGACAACGTCGGGCTGGCGTATTAAGGTTTGCCGTCTGCGAAAATGCATATTGCAGATGGTTTAAACCTCCCACAGATCTCACAGATTTACACAGATATTTTTGTAGCGGAGCGGCGGACTGTTGCCTGTGAACGTTTCTTGCGTGCCAAAGGCACGTCCGTACACGTAGACTGTGCCGCCTGCCAACGTTCCCGTGCAATTGATAGTAAAGGGCATACGAGACGCATGCCGCTACAAAAATATCTGTGTAAATCTGTGAGATCTGTGGGATATTATTTGCCGCTACAAAAAAACTTAAAACGCGAATAATTCCGTTGTGGTGAAGCGCGGGAGGGGCATGATGTAGACCGTGCCGGGTGCTACGTTGACGGCCGACGATGCCGGCAGCACCGAGACGGTGCGCAGGGCGTTGAGCGCCGTGGCCATTGCTGTTTCGGGCGTATTGTTATCCTCGCTGAGGTGGCACAGGAATATATGTGTCAACTTCGGCGTGTAAATCTCCGTGAGATACCGCGCCGTGTCGGCATTGTCCATGTGGCCTGTGTTGGAGCGGATGCGGCTTTTCAGATATTCGGCATAGCGGCCTGTGGTGAGCATCTGTTCGTCGTAGTTGCTTTCGATCATCAGCACGTTGGCCAGGCGGATGTAGTGGTCGGCTCGCTCGGTGACGTAGCCCATATCTGTGGCGACGACGAACGCCGTCCCGTTGTGGGTGATATGAAATCCGCAGTTGTCGGTGCCGTCGTGCGAGGTCTCGAACGGTGTTATGCGCATCGAGCCGATGAGGTATTCGTGTTCCTTGAATATCGGCGAATGGTACTCCTTGATGCGGCGCGAAGTGTTGTGGCGGCGCAGGATGCCTTCGAGGATGCGTGGTGTGCAGTAGAGCAGCATGCCGCGATTGCGTCGCAGCAGGGCGTAGGCGTAGCGCACGTGGTCGCCGTGGTCGTGGGTGAGAATGATGCCCTTGACGGTGGATATGTCGATGCCGTTGCGCTGCAATTCTCGTGTGACGAAGTTGTTGTCAACCCCGGCGTCGATGAGTACGCCGGCCTCGGGCGTGCCTATGTATGAGCAGTTGCCGCTCGAACCGCTGCCGAACGATATGAAGCGCAATCGGTCGAGGGGTCGGGAGTATTCTTCGGCCACGGTGAACGCATCTTCGACATCGGCTGCCGTGGCCGAAGTGTCGTCGGCGACTGCATCGGTCACTTCGAATGCAGCATCATCGGCTTCCGGGCCGAACAGGCTCGGAAGATCTTCAATGGGGCGTGCCGAACGGCGATTGTGGCGACTTGCTGACATTCCTTTACGAACCGATTAAGAATATTGTGGGAATCTTGCCGTAGTCGTCCGAGCGGCTGCGCCACTTGCCGGCAGGCAGGGTGATGATGCTCTCGCGCGAACCGTTTATGTCGGAAGCAACGCACAGCAGTGTGTCGGCCGACAAGGTACGAGACAATTCGTCGATGAGGCGATTGTTGCGGTAGGGCGTCTCGATGAATATGGATGTGTGGCGGCGGCGCGAGCGTGCCTCTCGCTCCATATCTTTGATGGCGCGTGTACGAGGCGCGGCGTCGATGGGCAGGTAGCCGTGGAAGCTGAAACTCTGGCCGTTGAAGCCCGAAGCCATCAGCGACAGGATGATGCTCGACGGCCCCACGAGCGGTACTACGCGAAATCCTCGGCGCTGGGCGGCGGCCACGAGGTCCGACCCGGGATCGGCGACGGCCGGGCATCCGGCTTCGCTGACAACGCCGATGTCGTGCCCGGCTTCCATCGGGGCAAGCATCGCCGCCACGTCCTCGCGGCGGGTGTGTTCGCTCAGTTCGGTGAACTCAAGGTCGTCGATGACAATCGTCGGGACGGCGGCGCGCAGAAATCGGCGTGCCGAGCGGATGTTTTCAACCACAAAATACCTGATGCCGGCGAGCAATTCTATGTTGGTCGCGGGCAGTACGGCGGCCGGGGCGGCATCGCCCATCGGCACGGGGAAGAGGTAAAGTGTGGGTGTATGTGACATGAATGCAAATTTACGAAATTTTTCGCTAAATCGCGGCATGCATTAAAAATCTCCCACGGATCTCACAGATATTCACAGATATTTTTGCCGCTTTGCGGCGATGTGGATGTAGGGGCGAGCCTGCGGCCCGCCCGCCGACAGTGAAACGTCCAATTCGTACGGACGTGCCTTTGGCACGTTTTTAACGTGACATTATGTACGTACCGCCAACGTCGGGCGGGCCGCAGGCTCGCCCCTACACCACAAAAAAAGCGCCCCGCCGTCGGCGGAGCGCTTTTTATTATGGATGTCGTGTGATTAGCGAACGACTACCTTCGAGGTAGCGTTGCCCTGGCGACGGATGTAGAGGCCGGGGGTAAGTTCGCCTTCAACGCGGATGCCCTGGAGGTTGAAGTATTCAACGGGAGCATTTTCGTCGATTTCAACATCAGCAACACCGCTCTCTGTCTTGAGAGTAACAGTGATTGTGCTGAAGAAGGCTTTCTTCTTGTCGGCCATTGTGAACGATACTGTAGAAGTAGGTTCGGCGGGAGTGTAAACGCCGTCAACAACTTCAGAAGGCATGTTCTCAAGGTTCTGACCTGCGAATTCGATCTTTTCGATGGGATATTCAGCCTTGAATGTGAGGACTGCACCACCGTAGATACGGTATGTGGTCTTACCTGCGGTTGTGTTCCACATACGTGTGTTGGTAGCACCGTCGGTAGCAGAAACTTCTACCTTGTTGCCCTTGGCGTCAGCGCTTGTCAGTGTAACGTCGCCGAGTTCGTAGTATTCTGTACCGTTAGAGTTACCTGCTGTCATGCTTGCGAAGTCAGCGTAAGCTGCGTAGTTGTTAGCGAAGTCGAATGTAACGACACCGGTGGGTTCTTCGCCGCCCTGAGGACCGTTAACTACGAATGCTGCCTTGGCTGCGGTGACTGCTTCACCTGCACCGGGAAGTGCGACTACGTCGAGGCGCTGGTCGCCGCGAGAGTAGATGTAGAGGTTACCTGCTACGTCGAACTGGAGGTCGGCGAAGTCGGTAGCGTGCTTGAAGGTGAGTTCGGGGAGCAATGTGAGAGCGGGCTTGTCGCCTTCCCATTCGATGGCGAAGAAGCGGATTTCGCTCTGAGTGGCAACTGCGAGGAGTGATTCGTCAGCCGAAACTGCAACACCACCTGCTGCGTTGGGGATTTCGTCGTTCCACCAAGAATCTACGATCTTGTCTTCACCTTCCTGGAAGAATACCAGGCGGGGCAGAGAAGCTTCGTCAACGTTGGCGCGAACCTGAGTAGCGAAGACACCGTGAGAGGTGGCCTGCATCTGAAGGTTGAGGTTGGGGAGCTGACCTGTTACAGTGGGATACCAAGCTGCGGGAGCTGCGAGGATCTGGGTAGCTGTGCCGAGGTCGTAGCGAGCGAGAGTGTTGGCGTGGTCGGTGAAGTCTTCGATGAGTGTGTACATCTTGGTGTTTTCACCCTTGCCTGCGAATGCGAGGCCCGAGTTGCCACCACCTACGGGTACACCGTCGATTGTCCACATACCTGCTGCATCCTTAACGGCGGGAGCGTCGAGCATCTGGCCGAGTGTTTCGGGATTCAGCGGGTCGATTGTCCAGTAGTTCGAACCTGCATCGGCCCAGTCGCAGAATACTGCGAGGCCTTCGCGAGCGGCGCCGCGGAAGGGTGAAGACTGGTTGCCGGCGGCGAACTTGGCGTCACCTGCGTGGAATGTACCCTTGCTTTCGAGAGCCGGGGTGTAAACCTGGAAGCCCTGAGCCTTGCCGGCAGCGACTACTACGTAACCGAATGCGTCGCTTTCGGTGTCGTTGATAACAACTACACCACCGCGGGTCTGGTTAGCGAACTGTTCGCCCTGGAATACAATGGCGGGAACTTCTGCGTCAGATGCGTTGTCGAGTGCTACGGCAACTGCATACTGTGTGTTGGCAGCGAGGTCGGCGTTGCTGAATGTGAATGTGTTTTCACCTTCAACAGCGGCGGGCATAGCGATAACTACGTCGTCGAGACCTTCAGCCGAGAGAACGAGTGATGCGGGAGCTGCACCGGTTGCCTTGTAGGTAACGGTGTATTCGCCTTCGTTTTCAGCGAGGTTGATGTCGTAAGCGTAAGCTGCGCGAGCGGCCTTCACGGGGTCGGGAGTAGCGACAATCTTAACGGTGTTGTCTGCTGTGTTGACTGTGAATGCCATCTTGCCACCCTTCCAAGCGGGGAAGTTGAACGAACCCTTGCCTGCTACGAGGTTGCCTGCAAATTCGTTGTTGGTGAATGCGCAATCGACGGGAGCGTCAACTTCCTGAGCGCCGAGCGATGCGTTGCCGTCCCAACCGCTGAGGCTGGTGTAGAAGCGGAACATTGCTTCGTTGGCAGCGATGTTGAATTCGCCTTCGAAGACGCCTGTACCGATGCCTGTTTCGTTGAGAACGAAGTTAGCATAGTGTTCTGCGTTGTCTTCGCTGGGTTCCTGCCAACCGGTGGGCTGACCTACGAGGAAGATCTTGCCCGGTTCGGGGACGGGGAAATTGATTGTATACTTGGCTGCGATGGCACCCTGATTGTGTCCTTCGAATGTGAAGAGTTCGTAAGAGTAGTCACCTGTCTGGTGTACATAGATGCCGCCGCCGTTTATGAACGAAAGGGCTGTGGGGTCGAGACCGGCTGCTTCCCAAGTATCTTTGGTGTCAGTCTTCCAAACGAGGTTGCCTTCGGCATCAGTAATAATGATGTCGGCTGTACGCTTGCCGGCTACACGAGTGTAAGGCTGGATGTAGTAAACGCCGTCTTCGCGGTTGATGAGATCACCGCCGGGAACCGAAGAATAAAAAGGTTCACTATCTTTGACCTCATAACGAGGAAGAGTGGTTGCACCGTCTTCTTCGTTGGTGACAACGAGACCGCTACCGTTCCAGGGGCAGAATACAAATGCATCGTACATGGGATCTGCATCGGCCTGTTCTGCTACGTTGTTGTACATGGGTACAGCGTATGACATACCTGCACCTGCGATACCGAGGTCTGAAGAAGTATATTCTTCAGCGGTTGGAACGCCGTTTACGAAGTGAAGGCAGCATGTATGGTTGCCTGACTTTGCACCTGTTACATAAAGATAACCGCCGTCTTCAGAGAGAACGTCGCCTACGATACGACCGAGAAGGTCGCTACGGCCGATTGCGAAACCACCTTCTTCTCCGGCTCCGGGAAGTGTGATGGCATCAGTGTATGTAACGCTCTGATCCTTGGCAGATACGATACCGAAGTATGTCATTGTGCCCGCCCAAAAATCGCCGTCTGCGTAGGATACGATGAGGTTGCCTGCGTCATCGGCTGTGATGGCTATATTTAAGGCATCACCGGTTTCTTTTTCAGTGCCGTCTTCGCCGGTTACTGTTTTCTTGTGGAGCAGTACGTCAACTGTTGCATACTTTTCAGACTTCGTGCCGTCGAACGACCAAATTTGGCCGTTGGCTCTGTCAATGAAATAGTGTTTGCCATTCACGCCGGTAGCTGTACGCATTGTACCGCCGAGGGCGCCCAACTCAAAGTTGGCACCGGTAACTACAGTGTTGTAGTCCGTGGTGATGGTAAACGGCATTTCCTGTGCAAATGCAAACGATGATGCTGCAAGAGCAGTACCCATCGCAAGATTGCGTAAAGATAGTTTCATGCTGTTTGTAGTTTTAGGTTAGTAAAAAAGTTATTTAGTTAATAGTTGATTATAATCGTTTCTGTATCTGTTTGTTGCGGTCTTAGGACTTAAAAAGATTTAAGGGGCGCGCCACCGTGGCACACTCTATCGTTGTCAAAGGTAGTAAGAATTGTCGAAGTCGCGACACTTTTTTGCGCATTATTAACATAATTTAAGACAGTAGCATTCCGTGATTGTAATCGTTCGGAGGGTGTAGGGGCGAGCCTGTGGCCCGCCCGGCGAATGAGTCGGCATCGGAATTTTTGTCATTCGCCATCAGTGTGGATTTATCTCCCACAGATCTCGCGGATTTACACAGATTTTTTTTAGCCGCTTCGCGGCGTTTTTTGTTTGTGGACGTTTCTTACGTGCCAAAGGCACGTCCGTACTGGAGTGCGTTAAGGGTAGGGGAAATGTACTGCGTCAGAAAAAAATCTGTGCAAATCTGTGGGGAATTTTTTTTCGACAGCAGCGGCATCTCTCGCGGATTTTTGTTAATGGCAATATGTTTGCCATCCGGGCGGGGAGGAACTCCCACAGATCTCACAGATTTTCACAGATTTATTGTCGCTTCGCGGCGATTATTTTGTTGGAGGTTGTTCGCGATGGCCACTTTCTGCATGCGCCATACTGTAGATATTAAAAGAATATCTGTGCAAATCTGTGAGATCTGTGGGAGACTTTTTCGGCAGCAGCGGAACATTAGTATCCGTTGACTTTGCGGATAATGGAGCGCTCGATGTCGTCGGTATTGAAGTTGATGAGCAAGCCGATGCGTTTGTCGGCTATGCGCAGGTAGGTGAGAAGTTGTTTGTGGTGGATAGGTTTGAGCTCCTCGACGGATTTGAGTTCGACGATTACGGAGTCTTCGACAAGAAGGTCGAGACGGTAGTCGACGGGTAGGATTGTGTCGTCGTATATGACGTCGAGTCGAACTTGGTTCTCGACGCGAAGGCCGTCTTTGCGAAGTTGATAGCACATGGCGGCTTCATAGACGGATTCGAGCAGGCCGGGGCCGAGTTCGTTGTAGACTTTGTAGACAGCTCCGCGGATTCTGTAAGTTATCTCATTGTCGGTCATGGCATATAAGGATGTTTATGTTGCGTGGCAAAGTTATTAAATCTCCCACAGATTACACGGATTTTCACAGATTTTTTACCGAGGAGCGGCTGTTTTCCATGAGCGGGGTCGTTCAGAGGAGGGTGTAGGGGCGAGCCTGTGGCCCGCCCGGCGGTGGCGGCGCGTAAAAGTCCGTGAGTTCTGTGGGATAATTTTAATAGTGTAGCAATGTTTTAAGCTTGTCGCAGCCGTAGTAGTCGAGCACATATAGCGGAAATGCGCTGAGTACGGCCACTTCGGGGCAGCGCTTGTTGATGTATTTATCGAGTTGATGTGAGAATATCGCGGATTGCGTTTGCAGTCGATCAGGCAATTCAAACACACCATTGACAATGTAGTTCATTTTGCACAAGTGGGCGTGGATAAGCATTTGCCACACTTGTCGAGTGAATGCGTTGGTGTTGTTGAGTTGAGGCAGGCATGTGTCGGCGACGAACCTCTTATAGTGGGGTTCTGCAAGACATCGCTCGGAATCGTCGCAGTTGTCGATATACGGGCAGTTGCGGCGTTTGCACTTTACTGTCAGCGATTGAAAGTTCTCCAAATCGGTATAGTGCTTTATTGCTTCCACCATCGGATAACTTATGTAGAGCATCCCATTCTCCGTTTCGTTGTCGAAAAATTGAAGCATTTCGGCAATTTTGCTATCGTCGGCCAACGATGAATGCCCGTCATAGTCAAAGAATAAATATATGTAAGCGAAGCTGTCGCGTTCGTACCCTTCGAGAGCTGCCGCAAATTCATTGTTGCGGCTTTTGAGCAGCGATACGATGTCGACAGGCAAGTCCGGATCGGTTTTCATAATCCGATAGAGCTGATAAATCTCCGCATCGAATACGCACTTGATGGCTTCACGGTTGCCCATAAAGTTCTGCTCCAACTTCCGAACATACTTACCTTCGGTGTCGGCACCTTCGAAGACAAACAGTGTTTTCTCCCGATTATTCATTGAATGCTCCTGCACGGTAGATTTTTTCAATGTTGTGGCCGAAGCGAAGTTCTTTGTCGGTACATTCGGCCAGAGTTTTCACACCTGATTCGGAAATGATAAAATTGCAGTCGGGACGAAGCAATTCGTTTGTCATCAAGTATGTGTTGTGCGATGACAGAAACAGCTGGCACGGCAAGCCGAACAACTGCCGGCATACGTTGTACGACAGTCTGAAGTGGTAGAACGCGTCGAATTCGTCGATAAAGACGAATGATGCCGCACCCATACGTTTTATCCAGAAGTACAGCAATTCAAGCGAGCGAGTTCCGGTAGAAACGGTGCCATTGAATATCAACGGCACGCCTTTGACTTTGTAGAACAACACGTTGTCACCGTCCTTTGTCGGAATGAAGTCGAATCGTTGTCCGCTCACTTCATAGAGAAACGAAGCGAAATCTTCGACGAGACCTTTTCTTATGATAAATTCATCGATGCTGCCGTTGCTCTGTGTTTCGATACCGATGAATTCACGACGTTCGAGGCCGCGAAACCACAGCATATTGTTGACGAAATCGCGCAGGCGAATCAGGAAATGATTGTCGGGCAGCGGGTAGTATGCCAGGATGAAGTTGATGACAGATACGTTGTTGGCATTTGTCGACATGCCGTTTTGGATCGACTCGCAGTCGGGAAAGAATTCATTATGTATTGTCACTACGCCCGATGCACTTGTGAAAACCTCCTTATCGTTGTAGTACAATGTTTCGCTTTGCAGTAATCCAGCGCGATCTTTTTCGTAGATATAGCGGACGATGTCGCGTGAAAATCGAAATTCGTACTCGAACTTAACGTTTGCCTTTGTGTTACCGGCATAAACAAAGTTGTCATAGTAGTCGAGCTTCTTTGCTTTTAGCGGGGCCAAATGGTATTCGATGTCGAATAAGGCAAGGCTAAGGTTGCTTTTACCCGATCCGTTGGGGCCATATAGGATTCCGTTCTTCACCACACCGTCGGAGACGGCATATGTGTTGAATTCATAGCTCTTCGGATTTGACAAGTCGAGTTCGACTCGTGAGCCGAAATTACGGTAATTGGTTACGGCAAATTTGGTGAGCATACTCATGCAGCATTGGTTGTTCGCTGCAAAGGTACAAAAAATAATATTACTTCCGTAATTTTTTTACGAATATATTGACGAACACAAATCTCCGGGGATTTTTGACGTCCGCCATCCCGGTGAATTTATCTCCCGCAGATCTCGCGGATTTTCACAGATTTCTATTTGTCATAAATCCAGAGCGTTATCGTTGAGCAGGAAGTCGTAGATCCCCATAGTGGTGATACCGGCTTCATTTCTGCGAACCAATATGTCGTCACCGAGAATAACTATTTTCTTGAATGAATCATCAACTTTTCGGAGCGACGCTTCCTCTTGCTCGACCTTCGCGTTATCTGTCATTTTATAGGCTGACTGTATATAATAGCGGCGGCTTCCCTGATTGCACACAAAATCAATTTCCAGTTGACTGCGCTGCATGACGCCTTCACTATTTCTTTTCAGGACAGGAACTACGCCGACATCCACATTGTAGCCACGGATGCGCAACTCGTTGTATATAAGATTTTCCATAAGGTGTGTCGGCTCGTGTTGCCTGAAATTAAGTCGTGCATTGCGTAGTCCGAGATCTGCGAAATAGTATTTTGCAGGACTTTCAAAATATCGTTTACCCTTTATATCATATCGCGCCGCTTTTTCAACAAGGAACGAATCGCATATGTATTCCAAGTAGTTGTTTACAGTCGTACTGTTGATGTTTTCATGCCGAATGCTTGTCAATGTATTTGCCAATTTCGTAGGATTGGTGAGACTGCCGATGGATGAAGACAACACGTCGAGAATGCTCGACATCACGTCATCGTGTCGTATTTGATAACGTTCCTTTATATCGCGGAGGTAGGTGTTGAGAAACAGATTCTTGAGGTATTCGGATTTTCCCGATTCGGTGGTGTAGTCGAATAATTGAGGCAACCCTCCATAGGTCATATACACATCCAACGTGTGCTGCTTTGTATCATCGAAAGCGCTTACAAATTCTTGGAATGACAGTGGATATACCTTTATTTCCTCTCCTCGGCCTCGGAAAGTGGTAATAACGTCCTTTGACAGGAAACGAGCATTGCTACCGGTAACGTAAACATCAGCGTTGCGGACTTTCAGATAACTGTTGAGAACGTCTTCAAATTCGGGCACATATTGTATTTCATCGAGCATAATGTAATGCATCCCTGAATCCGTCAACCGACTGTCGATATACTCCAACAAGTAATCGGGATCGCGCAGTGATTTGTTTCGCCGGTCTTCAAGGTCGATATGTATGATGTGTTTATCATCCACGCCTTGACTTTTAAGCCACGTTGTGTACAGTTCAAACAACAAGTATGATTTGCCGCAACGACGCATACCGGTGATAATCTTAATCAATCGGTTGTGACGAGACTCAATCAGCTTATTCAGGTATATAGGGCGCTCAATATTCATCGTACTTTAAATTTGTGTTACATGTAACATTTTTACGAAGTGCAAAGTTATAATATTTTGATTGAAAAACAATTACGATACTTATTTTTTTGAGAATATCTGTGAAAATCCGCGAGAATCCGTGTGAGATTAATGAACAACCGCCGCCGGGCGTTTGTTGCGCTCGGCGGCGGTTGTTAATTACTTGGATGTTTATTTCTGTGTTTCGTTGGCGGGCGGGCCGGAGGCTCGCCCCTACACCCTTCTACTGTTATCGTACTACTACTTTGGAGATGGTGTTGCCTTGGCGGGTGATGTAGAGGCCGGGGGTGAGGTTTTCGGCTTCGACGCGTACGCCCTGAAGGTTGTAGTATTCGATGGCTTCGGTGTCGTCGGCTTCGACTGCGTCAATGCCGCTTACGCCGCCACCGTTTTCGGTGTCGAACATAAAGGGCTTGCTTTCTTCACCTGCGGCGTTGACTGCCACGATGCGGTACGATACCTTTTCTGCATCGGCCGGTGCAGTGTAGGTGGCTGTGCGATCGTCGTTGCTCAGTGTCCAGTTGCCGTCGGAGGGAACTTCGCCTGTGAGCGATGCAGCACGCTTGGGAGCGGAAGTGGTGGTGGTGCCGTAGAAGCCGTCAAGTTTGGTGACTTTGATCACGCAACCTTCTTTCACAGTCCAAGAGATTGATTGTCCTGCTTCGAGGATTTCTTTCCAAGCGTTATCGCCTTCGGTAGCAACTGCGGGCTGCTCGGGAGTGGGGTATGCCCATACGAAAGTGATGCTGTTGAGGTAAATTGCACTACTCTTGGAACGTACACCAATAAACTTATAATCGCCATCAATGTCGATTGTAATTGTAGTCCCTTTGACTAAAGTGGTGGTAGAAATCAAATAATCATTGGCATCACTTGAATTAAGATCATTAGGAGTTTGATAGTTATTTGATTTGCCATATACATTCAAATATCTACTGTTGGCAGTGTTACTATTGACATCTACAATAATCTGTTTTAATACATATCCGGCGTCGTTTGAAGATACCACAATGCCTGAGTAATTCCCGTTGCTATCTGCTGAAGCTCTCAACTGCAGGGCTCCTGAATTATGCTTTGCAGCATTGTAGGCATATGTCACGTAGTCACTTGTGTAGTTGCCTGATGTGTATGATCCTGTTCCTGTTATGTCGAACAGGGTTGCTGTCAACACATCATTACCTGCGGTCGCTGCGGGCAGTTTGACGGTCATTACGAACTGGTCCTGGCTGACTTCGCCGGCGGTGTTGACGCCTGCGAATACGTACTTCACGAGTTCGTTGAGTGCGGGTGCTTCGATGGAGACGGATGCTGCGCCGTTTTCAACAGCCCAATCATTGCCTTCGGCGTTGGTGTAGAGTTCATCGTTCTTCCAAACGCGGATTGCGGCTGCGTTGGTCGACGAGATGGTGAACTGTGTGGTGGCCGAGAGTTCGTAGCCCCAGGTGTCGCGCGAGATCTCTTCGTTGCCGTTCTTAACGACGGGAAGTTCGGCTGCGGGAGCAGCTTTGACTGTGACAGCAATTGTTGCTTCGCCGTAGGCGTATTCTTCGGTGAGGTCTTCGCTGCCCCATATGGCCTTGACGGTGTAGTTGCCGACTTCGTTTGCAACGTATTCGTTGCCGTCAACGAGAAGGCCTTCGTCGTTGCTGCTTGTGAATGTGATGGTCGGTGCGTCAGCTTCAAGTTTGAATTCGCCGTTCTGTCCTACTGTGAGTTCGAGGCTTTCGGGCAACTCGGGAGAGTAAGTCTTCTGCGATACGGTAACGGTGAATGTGGCGTTGCCTTCGGCCCAGTTGTCATCACCCCAAGAGGCGGTAACGGTTGTCTTGCCGGCTTTTTCGGCTGACATTACTGAGCCTGCAAAGGCGACGATACCTTCTTCGGTGAACGCGTACGTGATTTCGGGACAGTTATTTTCATCCCAAGCCCAATCGTGAATGTCCTTGACGTTGAGCTCGATGTCGGCGAAGCCGGGGTTGAAGACGCGCTTGTCGTTGACGTTTACGGTAAAGGTGGCTTCACCCTCTTCCCATTCGTCGTCGCCCCACTTGGCTGTTACGGTGGTGGAGCCTTGCGCAACGGCGGTGAGGACGTTGTCCTTGATTGTGACTATGCCTTCAGTACCGAATGAGTAGGTGAAGTTGGGGTGCGATTCGCCGATCTTGAGGGTGACGTTCTCGCCCTTGACGGTGTTGATGACGGCGTCGAATGTTGGAGCGTATTTGAGTCTGTTGACATTGACGGTGAAAGTAGCCGAGCCGGCAGCCCAAGTGCCGTCGGCGTCCCACGATGCGGTGACGGTGTAGGTGTCGGCCGCAAGTGCTGTCAGTGTGATGACGTTGTTCTCTTCGGTTACCTCAAAGTTTTCATTGTTGGCCTCGTTGGCTGCTGTCCAAGTATATTTGATAGTGGGATGGGCATCAGCTATGGCGAGAGTTTTCTCGGTGTTGACGTCCATATTGAACGTCTGCTTGTCGTAGGGGAATGTGTAGGGTTCAGGCTCGGTCGCTTCTTTTTTGTAGAGTTGGACAGCTGGAGTTGAAGATGCTGTGTTTGATGCGTAACTTCCGAAAAATTTAGAACCCGTGTTATATGCAAGGTTCGGATAAGATTTGTTATCAAATACAATGCTGGTTGTGGTCTTGTCGCCAACACGCAGAGATGCGCTTGTTGCACTTGATAACGTGCTGCTTAAAGATAATTTACCTTTACCTGAAACTGTATAATATCCATAAGAAGTTCCAGAATTGTCAGAAATTTTTAGGGCACACGCACTTACAGAACTACCTTCAAGCGTGATATACGCCACCTTATCTGTTTCAGTAGTCGTTATTATATCATTCGCTACTGTAATGGCTACATAGCCTAAGTGGGAACTGCTCAATGTATAACCCATCGCGACTTTGCCGGTTTCATACACTACGATGTACGTGCCATCGAGAGTTATGTCGTCGGTGGAGGTGACTTTCTTCCACGTTTCAGCATGTAGGGATACCCCCCCCCATGTGAGTAACAGGACGAGTAAAAGTAAAAGTTTTTTCATAGAGAAAAATAGTTAGTTTATAGTAAGTTAGTTGATTTCAGGATGTATGGTGCAAAGGTATTAAAAATTTGTATATGAATGAATGTTTTTAATATGAAAAATTTATTTAATTTTCT
>CALKKU010000162.1 GCA_937995285.1 uncultured Bacteroidales bacterium
GATATTATTCTTTGTTGAATAGTCAATATTGACTATCTTTGCAGTCGAAATGAGTGAACAGACAAATAACATCAGGCCTGTAATATACCAGTTGTTGCCAAGGCTTTTTGCCAACTACAATCAGTCACCGGTTCCAAACGGAACGATAGAACAGAATGGTTGTGGTAAGTTGAACGACATTACTCCGAAAGTTTTGGAAGAGATAAAAAATCTTGGCGCGACACATGTATGGTACACAGGTGTTATCGAACACGCTCATACGCCTGATTATACCCGTTGGGGAATTGAACGTCATAATCCTCATATTATAAAAGGTAAGGCAGGCAGTCCTTATGCCATAACCGACTATTACGATATCGACCCTGATTTGGCCGTGGACGTACCTCACAGGATGAAAGAATTCGAAAATCTTGTGAAGCGCACCCACAAATCGGGATTGAAAGTAATCATTGACTTCGTTCCAAATCATGTCGGTCGTCAGTATCATTCAGATGTCGCACCTGCGGGCGTTGAAGATTTCGGTATTTCCGATAACAAGGAATTTTTCTTCTCGCCCGACAACAACTTTTACTACATCACGCGACAGAAGTTCGCTCCTGTAGGTGTTGATTTGGGTTCCGGTGTCGATGAGTATGTAGAGTTCCCGGCTCGTGCATCCGGTGATGACTGCTTCACTGCGTTCCCGGGTGTCAACAATTGGTACGAGACAGTGAAGCTGAACTATGGCTATGATCCCGGAAACTGTACACGTCACTATGATCCTACACCTTCTACGTGGCTGAAGATGCTCAATATCCTGCGATATTGGGCAGGTAAGGATATTGACGGCTTCAGGTGCGATATGGCGCACATGGTTCCCGTAGATTTTTGGAGATGGGCAATTCCGCAAGTCAAGGACGTTAATCCTGATTTGATATTTATTGCGGAGTTGTACGACGTCGCTCTTTATCGCCAATATATTTTCACAGCCGGCTTTGACTACCTGTACGACAAGGTAAATCTGTACGATACTCTTCGAGCCATCGAAACGGCTGGGCATTCGGCTGCAACACTGACATCTTGTTGGCAGACGGTGGACGGTATCGGCGCGAATATGCTCAACTTCTTGGAAAACCATGATGAGCAAAGGTTTGCTTCGGCGCAGTATGCCGGTGATGCAATGCGTGTAGTTCCGTCTCTTGTTGTCAGCTCCATGATGTCGACAGGGCCGTTTATGATATATGCCGGTCAGGAACTCGGCGAGAAAGCTTCCGATGCCGAAGGCTTCAGCGGTTATGACGGTCGAACGACAATATTCGATTACTGGAGTATTCCGACCTTGCGTCGATGGCTCAATCACGGAACATGCGACGGTGTTTTGTCCGATTCGGAGAAATCTTTGCGGTCGATATATCGACGCGTACTGATGTTGTGCAATGCCGAGCCGGCATTGCGGCAAGGATCGTTTTTCGACTTGATGTATGTCAACTATGACAATCCGCGATTCAACCCACACTCTCATTATGCGTTCATTCGCGCTTGCGAAGATGAGTTACTATTCATCGTGGTGAACTTCGGTTTTACTGAAGCGCAAGTCGAAATCAATCTTCCTACTCACGCCTTCGATTGCTTGGAGTTGTCGCGCGGCAGCGTGATAGCAACAGACTTGCTGACGGGACAGAAATCGCTTAAGGTGATTTCCGATAAGACGCCGTTTGCAACTCACATACCTTCGCATGGAGCAGTTGTATGGAAAGTTCTGAAATCGCAGATTACGGAATTGAATAAATAGATTAGACAAAATAGAAAGTTACATTTTATTATACAAAAATAAATGAATACCACCCTACCCCCATTCAAAGTTTTCGCCGGTACAAAGTCGCGCTATATGGCAGAAGAAATCTGCAAAGATCTTGGCGTAGAACTTGGCAAAATGAATATCCAGCGTTTTGCTGATGGCGAATTTGAAGTATCATTCGAGGAATCGATTCGCGGTTGTGAAGTTTATCTCGTACAGTCGACATTCCCCAACAGTGATAACTTGATGGAACTCTTGTTGATGATAGACGCTGCAAAGCGAGCATCGGCCAAGTCGACCATCGCAGTCATCCCGTATTTCGGTTGGGCTCGTCAGGATCGTAAAGATAAGCCGCGTGTCAGTATCGCCGCCAAGCTCGTGTCGGATCTGCTGATGACAGCCGGTGTCGACCGCGTAATCACGATGGATCTTCATGCTGACCAGATTCAGGGATTCTTCAACGTTCCGGTCGATCACTTGTATGCCTCATCGGTATTCATTCCTTATATCCAGTCGCTCAAGTTGGATAATATGGTAATCGCCACGCCCGATGTCGGTGGTGCAAAGCGTGCCAACAACTATGCCAAGTATCTCGACTTGCCTCTCGTGCTTTGTCACAAGCAGCGTGCCAAGGCCAACGTTGTTGCCAATATGACTGTGATTGGCGACGTTAAGGATAAGAATGTAATTCTTGTTGATGATATGGTAGATACAGCCGGCACAATTACCAAGGCTGCTGATCTTATGATGGAAAACGGAGCCAAGAGTGTTCGTGCGCTTTGCTCTCACGCCATCCTGAGTGATCCGGCAACGGAACGAATCGATAACTGCGCCCTTACTGAAATGATTTTCACGAATTCTATACCTTTCGAAAAGGAATGCAAGAAGTGTACTATCATTTCTGTCGCTCGTCTGTTCGCCGATACAATTCGTCGTGTTCACAGCAACCAATCGATCTCATCGCAGTATCTGATTAAGTAATGTAAACAATTCGTTAGGGAATACATAAAGTCCGGCGATAAATGTTGCCGGACTTTTCTTTTATTCCAATAGGGAAACATCGGATTGTGCTATTTGTTAGCAAAATTAGAGCCTTTATCGAAAATTTATATCTGAATGTTTTGATTTTTCTTAATAATTCGTAACTTTGTGTTTTGAAATGATGTTGCACAACATGTTAGATAAGGTAATATCGTCAATTCATGATTAAATCAGCAATAGAAAATGTTATCAATGAGGATATGGCAGAGATTTGGACTCTGCTCGATCCGGCCGAAAAACGGTTGGTCGTTGATAACTTTAATGTCCAGACCTTTAAGAAAAATCAGTTTATATATGCTGAAGGGGATGAGCCTGAGTATCTTTGGTGTTTGCTCAAGGGCAAGGTGAAAAAATTCAAGGAAGGTGTAGGGGGACGTGTGCAAATTATCCGCCTAATTCGACCCGTACAATATTTCGGTTATCGTGCCTACTTTGCAAACGAACCTTATGTGTCGAATGCAGCAGCTTTTGAAGCTTCAACTTTGGGGGCTTTGCCATTGTCGTTGGTGCGAGAAATGATTGATAACAATCGTGAATTAGCGTGGTTCTTCATTAGAGAATTATCGAAGAACCTTGGCGGCTCGGATACGCGCATAGTCAATCTCACGCAAAAACATATTCGCGGTCGCCTTGCAGAGGCTCTGATGGTGTTGCGTGAGAATTATGGATACGAAGATGACGATTCTACATTGAAAATTTATATGGCTCGTGAAGATTTAGCCAACTTGTCGAATATGACAACGGCTAATGCTATCCGAACGCTTTCAACTTTTGCAGCAGAGAAACTTATCGCGGTAGACGGACGCAGAATTAAAATCATCAACGAACCTCAACTTCGCAAAATCAGTAAGTTCGGTTGATTTGTAGGATCTCAATCAAATTCGACTGTGCTGATGTAATCTGACGGGACGATTCTTCTGACTTTTCCGTTAGCGGTCGTGGCAAGTTCGTGTACTGTTATGATTTTCTTTGGAAGATATTTATGGTCTGTAACTTTAGCTTTCAATTCTTCGAGCAAGTGTTGATGGATTGGTTGTGTGACCATTGCGAGTTCACTGCCCCACTTATCGGAAGTGATGCCGACGAGGTAGAAGTCGGGAAGTTCGGGTATCAATTGTCGGTACGTTTGCTCAAGGCTTTCCGGATGAATCTTGATACCACCTGAATTGATAACGTTGTCTGCACGCCCCAGCCATTTGAATTCCGTATCGGAAAGAATTTCCACAACATCGTTTGTGACCAATGACTTCCATGAAAAATAAGCTGATTGGATTATCAAACAATCGCGGGAATCGGTTGCGAATGTTATGCCTGGCATTGCTGTGAATCTTCCGTCGTTGCCGATACGTCGCAGCGCCACGTGGCTGCATGTTTCAGTCATACCATATCCGAGATACGCTTTAATACCCGCGTCTATCAAGGCGTGTTCGCTCTGGCTGTTGATTGGGGCGCCTCCGATCAGAAGATTGTCGATATACTGAGATGAGGACAGTATCGACGGAATCTGTGACGGAACGACAGATAGCAAATCTACGTGCTGTCTGATAATGACATCATTGCTTATCGGCAGCGGTAATAATTTACATCCTGCGATTTCAGTTCGGACTACCATCATTTTACCTGCAATATAGTTTACCGACAGCGGAAGTCCTAACGTGCTATTCTTGGTTATCCCGAAAAATTGATTCGTAGCACGTGCGGATTGTATCATATCCGCCCTATTCAGCATGATAGATTTGGGTGTGCCTGTAGAGCCGCTTGTGTGAGCCTCAAACTGTTGACATCCGCTTCGCCACAATTTTATGAATTGCTCTATCTTCTCCATTGTAATTCCGGAATTATCCATTGTTGGTTCGGATCATAAAATAATTCCCCTTCACTGATGTAAAGCGGCGACTCAATGTTATTGTGATAAAGTTGTCCGGTTCCGAGGCCTTGTGGCATGGAGTACTTGTATCCTGATATCCAGCGGCCGATAGCGGCAAGTCCGATATTGGATTCGAGCGCAGATGTGGCCCACCAACCGATACCTTTACTTGTGGCGGAATCTGCCCACATTGATGCTGCCTTCAAGCCTCCGCAAAGCGACGGTTTCAGTATTATGTATTGAGGCTTTATATAATCGAGCAATTGATAGGCATACTCTTGTGTAGGCGTTCCAATCAATTCTTCGTCAAGCGCGATAGGTATCGGTGAACTCTTGCATATGCGAGCCATAGCATCCCACTGTTTTGCCTTTATCGGTTGTTCCAATGAGTGAATGTCGTAAACACTGAGTTTTTCGAGTCGATTCAACGCATTGTCGGCAGTAAAACTTCCATTGGCATCAAGGCGTAGTTCGAGTGTGTCAGCACTGTAGCGCGAGCGAATATACTTGAGCAATTCGAGTTCCTCATTGAAGTCGATACCACCGATTTTCAGTTTCAGCACTCTGTATCCGCCGGCCAATTTCTCATCAATGCGACGGCTCATTTCAGACTTATCGCCCTGTCTCTTATACACATCTCCGAGCCCACGAGACCGTACTAGATCTCGT
>CALKKU010000163.1 GCA_937995285.1 uncultured Bacteroidales bacterium
CGCTGCAACTGACTTTCGTCGGCGATGAGGCGGCTCGACGGGTTGACCTGTCGGCAGTGGTTGTAGAGAATCTTGCCGTTGCTGCTCTTGGTGCCGGCCACGAAGATTATCAGTTCGTGCTCGGCGGCGAATTGTCGCAGATGCTCCACACGCCCGGCCACCTGACGGCAGATAGTGTCGTAGGACGTGAGGCGAGCGCCGTCGGTCAGTCGCGATTGGATAGCGGCGATGATGGCGTTGAAACCCTCAATGCTCTTGGTGGTCTGGGAATACAGCAGAATGTCGCGCGAGAAGTCGAGCACGTCGAGCCCCGCCACGTCTTCAACAACGATTGCTTCGCCGCACGTCTGACCCACGAGACCGTTGACTTCGGCATGTCCCGATTGTCCGTAGATGACTATCTGCGGACGGTCGGCGCTCTGCCTTGTGGAGTCGTAGGCTTCCTTGATGCGCTGCTGGAGCTTGAGCACCACGGGACATGTGGCGTCGATGATGCGGATATTGTTGCGACGGGCCGTGTCGTAGGTCGTAGGCGGTTCGCCGTGGGCGCGAAGCAGCACCTTCACGTCGTGCAACTGAGCGAGATCGTCGTGCGTGATTGTCTTCAGTCCGCATGCTTGCAGGCGTTCCACTTCGTTGCTGTTGTGGACGATGTCACCGAGACAGTAGAGCGAGCCGTCGGCTTGCAACTGATCCTCGGCCTTGCGTATGGCTGTCACCACGCCGAAGCAGAAGCCCGATTTTTCATCGATTTCTACCGTCGGTGTCATTCATTTATCGGCCGCGAGGCGTTGAATTGCATTATTGAACTGTTCCATGAGCCAAGCATCCTGTTGCTCGGTGGTCATGGTAGAGTTGTCGAGCGATATGGCATCGTCGGCACGGCGCAGCGGGCTTTCCGAGCGGGTGCGGTCTATTTCGTCGCGGTGAACTACGTTGGCAAGTACTTCGGCGAATGTCACCGACGAACCCTTGGCGATGAGTTCGCTGAAACGGCGCTGAGCTCGAGTCTGAGCCGATGCGTCGACAAATATTTTGAGTTCGGCATCGGGGAATACGGTAGTGCCAATGTCGCGGCCGTCCATCACGATGCCCTTACCGGCACCGAGAGCCTGCTGCTTGGCCACGAGGTCGTGGCGCACGGCCGGAATGGCGGCAATGGGCGACACGGCGTTCGACACGCGCAGCTGGCGAATCTCGCTTTCGACGTCGACGCCGTTGAGCAGCGTGTGCTGTGTGCCGTCGGCTTGCAGGGCGAAGTCTACTTTGATGTCGGGCAAAGCGGCGATAAGGGCTTCGGTGTCGATAGTGCTGTCGGCGGCGATTAGACCGTTGTCGAGTGCGTAGAGAGTCACGGCGCGATACATGGCGCCCGAGTCGATGTAGCGATAGCCGACACGAGCCGCCAATGCGCGAGCCATAGTGCTCTTGCCCGATGATGAGAAGCCGTCGATTGCGACGATTATGCGAGGAGTGGTTGTTGCCATGATTGTTTTACTTTATTAAATCGTTGAGGCTCAGATTGAGATTGACCATAAAGGTTGTGGCTCCGGTGTGAGGCTGTGCGAAAGCCAATCCGACGCCGAACTTGCGACCTTTGAAGCCGCCGGAGAGCGACCACCCCGACAGGAAACTGCGCGAGTAGGTCGACATGTCGGTACGGGTCTTGTAGTTATATCCGAGTCCGATGTAAAAGTTCTTGCTTGAAACGAGGTCGGCGCCGAACACCAAGTGACGGAACAGGTTGCTTGCGAAGCCGTCCTTGAGTACCGCTTCGGTGGTCGAAGTGCCGTCGCCGTTGTCCATATAGGGCAGTTTCCACTTGGTGAGATTCCATGCCGTGACGGAGAAGCGCACCGGGAACGAGCCGAATGTCTGCGACCAGCCGAGGCGTACGTCGAACGGCAATCGGTCGTAGGCTTCGTCGAAGCGCTTCACCTGACCGCCGAGGTTGGCCAACACTACCGACAGCGACAGATCCTTTTCGGGGTCGAAATAGTTGATGCCGAGGTCGGTCGACAAGGCAAATGCCGTGTAGTCGGCATAGCCGCTGTACAAGAATTTCAGTGCGATACCGCCGCGCAGGCGGTCTGTGATGTCGTGCGAATACGAACCGCCGAAGGCCACATCCTTGGGCGAGAACGTGCCCACCGTGGAGCCGTCGGGCAGTGTTTCGGGAATTGATCCATAGCCGAAGTATTGCAGCGAGGCCGACCAAGCTCCGCGCTCACCGGCCTTGCGGCCGTAGCGCAGTCCGGCGAAGTTGCTGCCGCCGATGTAGCGCATGTAGTTGACCGACACCTGTTCCGACATCTCTGCACCGAGCAGTGCCGGGTTCTGGTCGATTGTCGATATATCGTCATCGACGAGTGAAATATTGACGCCGCCGAGACCGTAGATACGCGACGATGACGATACGTTGAGCCAATTGTAGCCCGACGTGCCGTCCTGAGCGCCGGCTGTCGCCGTGCCGATGCACAGCGCTGCCGCCGATACGAATGCCGAAATAAGTTTAGATTTCATCATTTATAATAACGTCGCGAAAGGTTCATTATTGCCTTGCAATTACAAACCTGTTTTCATAAATTCCGCATCCTCGAAGTAGTCGATTTTCATCGCGTGGCGCACTTCGGAGAGCGTCTGAGCCGCAACGGCACGCGCTTCTTCCGAACCCTTGCGCAGCATTTCGCATACGGCGGGGATGTCCTTTTCGAACTCGTGGCGACGGGCGCGAATCGGAGCAAGAGTCTCTTCGAGAATGGCGTTGAGGAATTTCTTGATCTTCACGTCGCCGAGGCCGCCGCGACGGTAGTGATCCTTCAGCTCGTCGAGCGAAGCATATTCGGGCCAGTAGGCGGCGAAGTGCTCGGGACGGCAGAAGGCGTCGAGATAGGTGAACACGGCGTTGCCTTCGACGTGGCCGGGATCTGACACGCGCAGGTGCAACGGGTCGGTGTACATAGTCTTCACGGCTGCAACCACGACGTCGGCTTCGTCCGAGAGGTAGATGCAGTTGCCGAGCGATTTGCTCATCTTGGCCTTGCCGTCGGTGCCGGGCAGACGCAGACATGCCGAGTTGTCGGGCAACAGGATTTCAGGTTCAACGAGAACTTCGCCGTAGGTGTTGTTGAAGCGGCGGGCGATTTCGCGAGCCTGCTCAATCATCGGCTCCTGATCTTCGCCGGCCGGCACGGTCGTGGCCTTGAATGCCGTGATGTCGGCAGCCTGAGATATGGGATATGTGAAGAAGCCCACTGGAATGTTGGCCTCGAAGTTGCGGAGTTTGATTTCGTTCTTCACCGTAGGGTTGCGTTGCAGACGCGACACGGTGACGAGGTTCATATAGTAGAACGACAGTTCGCACAGTTCGGCTACGTGCGACTGGATGAAGATAGTACTCTTCGTCGGGTCGATGCCGCATGCGAGGTAGTCGAGAGCGACGTTGATGACATTTTGGCGCACCTTCGTCGGATTGTCGGCATTGTCGGTGAGCGCTTGAGCGTCGGCAATCATGATGAATACCTTGTCGAATTGTCCGGAGTTCTGCAACTCTACGCGGCGCTTCAGCGAGCCTACGTAGTGACCGAGGTGAAGGCGTCCGGTAGGACGGTCGCCGGTGAGGATTATCTTCTTCATAGGAATATTGTTGATCGGAGTTATTTACGTGATTAGAATTATTAAAGTGCAAATTTACACATTTTCAACAATACTGCATTGCCGAGCGCTGAAAAAGAGGTGCTACAAAATGTGTATTTCTGCAATCCGATGTCGTAAACTTGTAGGGACGTACCTCCGGTACGTCTGCTGATTATCGACTGTAATCAATTACAACACAATGCATTATGTGCGCAGACTATGTTTAAGAGGCTGTGCCGCAGTTCACAATTAATGAACACGGTACAGCCTCTCGGCATTAGGAATTGATGAATAATGAAAAGTCGGATGAATTATATGTCGAGCGCTTCGGTGTCGCTGATGTCGATGTCGTCGTTGAGGGCGAATTGGTCGTCAGCGTCAGAGCTGTCGATCACTTCCTGTGCGAGTTCGGCGGTACCATCTTCCTCGGGGATGATGAGTGTTTCCTGAATGTCGCCGGCCGAGGATGCGAGGCCTTCGATGCTGATGCCGACCTCGGAGATGTCGGAGATTTCGCCTTCATCGATTTCGCCGTTGTCGTTGGCATCAAGAATCATTGCATCGGCTATGCCGTCGCCGTCGTTGTCGACAACGATAGCCTCGTGTCCGTCGACAGTGACATTGATAAATGCGCGACCTGTGCCGGCTTCGCGAGTGATGCCGTGTACGGTATATGCCGGTTCGCCGTCTTCGTCAGTGTCACTGTCAGGTTCGGTTGTAGGTGCTACGGTCACGACTTGGCCTTCGAGAGTGCCGGTCTCGCTGTGGCCGGCAGGCGTTGAGTTATTGATATTTTTCCAGTTGAATTGTGAAGCCCACGCCTGCTGATGTTCGGGCGAGAGTGCGTTCCATTCCTCCGCAGTGTATGTGCCGTAGATGGTGCCGTGCCATTCGAATGTGCCGCCGGGGCCGGCTTCGGCGCGAGCGGCCGAGAATGCGGCTTGGAAAGTATCGGCTTCCGGCTCGACTTCCTGCACCTGTTCCACGATTTCATCGGGTTCGATGGCCGTGATTTCGGCTGCATCTTCGGCTACATCGTCGAGGTCGTCGGCCAATGCGATGTCGGTCGACTTGGCGTTGAGGTGATTGGCGGCGAAGATGGCGGCCGTGCCCACTACCACGCCGACTGCACCGGCAGCGCCGATTTTCATCACGCGAGGCGATACTTTGAACTTGCCGTTGGCGGCTGTGTTGTCGGCATTCTGCGTTGCGCCGGTTTCGGCACTTGACTGATTGTTGTTGATGAGACGGGTATCCATTGTATTGTGGTTTAATTGTTTTACTTCAGAGTTTGTTTTTGTTTCTGATGCAAAGTTAGCCACAAAGCGGCGGCACGTCAACATCGCGACGGGGATATTCCACGAGCACGTCGGATTTTTTGACGAACCGGCCGCCCGCGCTGACCAACACCGCCGCAGCCGTAGCGGCGGCAAATGTGTTTTGTAACAATAATATAACGCCGCATCGCTTTCGCGTTTGATATATTTTCCGTAATTTTGCGGCATGATGGAAAAAAGTACAGTTTTAGTTTCGGGTGGCGCCGGATTTATCGGCTCGCACACCGCAGTGGCCCTTGCCGAGGCGGGCTACGACATTGTCATAGTTGACAACTTCTCCAATTCCGACCCTTCGTCGATCGAAGGCGTCGAGAAGATTCTCGGCCGCAAAGTGGCTTTCGAGCAGGTTGATACCTGCGACCTCGAAGCGCTTCGCAAGGTATTCGACAAGTATGAGTTCGACTCGGTGATCCACTTCGCCGCATTCAAGGCCGTGGGCGAATCGGCTGTCGAGCCTCTGAAGTACTACCGCAACAATCTGATTTCGTTCCTGAACGTTCTCGAACTGATGAAGGCCTACGGCCGCCGCAACGTGCTGTTCTCGTCATCGGCCACCGTCTACGGCCTGCCCGAGGCTCTGCCCGCCACCGAGCTTACCCCGCGCATGCCGGCCACCACAGCCTACGGCAACACCAAGCAGATGTCGGAAGACATCCTGCGCGACTGCTGCGCCGCATATCCCGAAGTGAGCGGCATCGCTCTGCGCTACTTCAACCCCATCGGCGCTCACCCCTCGGCTCTGATCGGTGAATTGCCGCGCGGCGTGCCCAACAACCTCGTGCCCTTCATCACCCAGACCGCTGCCGGCATCCGCGAATGCCTCAGCGTGTTCGGCGGCGACTACGACACCCCCGACGGATCGTGCCTGCGCGACTTCATCGACGTTGTCGACCTCGCCGAAGCACACGTTGCCGCCGTCAACCGCATGGTGGGCAACAAGATGGAAGACAAGTACGAAGTGTTCAACATCGGCACCGGCACACCTCTGTCGGTTCTCGAACTTATCAAGCGTTTCGAGGAAGTCAACAACCTCAAACTCAACTACAAGATCGTAGGCCGCCGCGCCGGCGACATTCCTGCACTGTGGGCCGACACCACCAAGGCCAACAAGGTACTCGGTTGGAAGGCTCGCCGCTCCATCGACGATACCCTGCGTGCCGCCTGGGCTTGGGAACAGCACCTCCACGCCGACAAGTGATGCTCACACGCCGCTCTATCGATACACCGGCCGGGATGATGCACTTCTTCACGCTCGTCAACTCGGCCGGAGCGTCAGTTACACTCAGCAATGCCGGTGCGGCATTGCTGAGTGTCGTTGTGCCCGACCGCGACGGACACCTCGACGACGTGGTTCTCGGATTTGACAATCCGCTCGACTACATCGGCGACGGGCACTGTGCCGGCAAGATTCCCGGACGCTATGCCAATCGCATCGCCCGCGGTCGCTTCACTCTCGACGGCCGCGAGTACACGCTCGCCGTGAACAACGGCCCCAACAGCCTGCACGGTGGCCCCACGGGCTTTCACAACCGTATGTGGGACGTCGCGGCGGTCGGCGACGACTTCGTGGAATTCGCCTACACCTCGGCCAACGGCGAAGAAGGCTTCCCGGGCACACTCACCGTCAAAGCCCGCTACCGGTGGACCGACGACAACGCCCTGTCGCTCACAATGGAAGCCGTGACAGATGCCCCCACGGTGCTCAACCTCACCAACCACGCCTACTTCAACCTCAGCGGCGACGGCACTACGACAATCCATGACCACGTGCTACGGCTCTACGCATCGCACTACCTGCCCACCGACGACACCCTGATACCGCAGCCCGGCGCCCCGGCTTCGGTCGTCGGCACACCGATGGACTTCACCGCGCCCAAGGCTCTCGGTCGCGACCTCGACGCCGACTTCCCCGCTTTGCGCTACGGCAAGGGATACGACAACTGCTACACAATCGACGGTGCCGACGGCTCGCTGCGCCTCGCTGCCGAACTGCATCTGCCCTCCAACGGCCGCCGTATGCGTGTGCTCACCACACAGCCGGCCGTGCAGGTCTACACCGGCAATTGGCTCTCCGACACTCCGACCGGCAAGGGCGGGGTACACTATGCCGACTATGCCGGCGTGGCAATAGAATGTCAGAACTATCCCGACGCCCCCAACCGACCCGATTATCCCTCGGCACGTCTCAATCCCGGCGACACCTTCCACCGCGAAATCCGCTTCGAGTTCGGAGTGATTTGATGTAATGTAATGCCGCCGCAAGGCGGCAAATGCATCACCATGTCGCGGGCGGGCCACAGGCTCGCCCCTACACCACGCGTCTGAGTAAGGTTAATAAAGGTTAAATAATTTGCACACTCCGGCAAATAGTCGTACCTTTGCAGTGCAAAAAGAAATTGCGGGATGGAGCAGTGGTAGCTCGTCGGGCTCATAACCCGAAGGTCGTAGGTTCGAGTCCTTCTCCCGCCACCAATTCAGAGGCGTCAATCTCACCGAGGTTGACGCTTTTTTTGTGTTTGCAAGTGTAGGGGCGAGCCTTTGGCCCGCCCGACGTAGATTATCATACAATTAATTATAGCACAGCACATTGTGCGTTAATGGGATGCGAAACGCATGCCGCTACCCCCGGCATATTATTTCAATATTTAATAACACCGACATTTTGCAACGCCCTCATTAATACATAACATACTGCATCGCAAATAATTGCACGCCGAGAGACATCGGGCGGGCCGAAGGCTCGCCCCTACATTTGCCGGCGGATGAAAAATATTTCGTATATTTGAAGTCGCGATGTGCGGCCGCTGCCGCCCGCCGATCAACGACTTCATCAATATGGCAACAAGCATACAGCAAAAACAAGAACTGTTCAAGGCCATCTGGGCCACCGCCGAAGACCTCCGCAACTCGGTCGACGGCTGGGATTTCAAGAGCTACGTGCTCGGCATACTCTTCTACCGCTTCATATCGGAGAACATCACCGCCTACGTCAACCGACTCCAGGCCGAGGCCGGCGTCGAAGGGTTCGACTATGCCGACTTCCCCGACGAGCAGGCCGAAGCGGCTCGCTCGCAGCTCGTCCACGAAAAGGGCTTCTTCATCCTGCCCTCGCAACTCTTCTGCAACGTGCGACGCAACGCCCGCAACAATCCCGACCTCAACGTCACCCTCGCCGAAGTGTTCAAGGCCGTCGAAGCGTCGGCCATCGGCACCGAGAGCGAGGACGACCTGCGAGGCCTCTTCGCCGACATCGACGTCAATTCCAACAAACTCGGTGCCACCGTCGACAAGCGCAACGAACAGCTCACCAAGATTCTCAACAACATCGGCAACATTGACCTCAAAGGCGAGTACTCCGAAAATCAGATCGACATCTTCGGCGACGCCTACGAGTTTCTGATGACCATGTACGCCTCGAATGCCGGCAAGAGCGGCGGCGAGTTCTTCACCCCGCAGGAAGTGTCGGAACTGCTGGCGCGTATCGTGAGTCACGGCCGCACCTACGTCAACAAGGTCTACGACCCGGCGTGCGGCTCGGGCTCGCTGCTGCTGAAGTTTGCCAAAATTCTCGGCAAGAACAATGTGAAGAAAGGATTCTTCGGCCAGGAGAAGAACATAACCACCTACAACCTGTGCCGCATCAACATGTTCCTGCACGACATCAACTACTCCGACTTCGACATCCGCAACGGCGACACCCTGCTCGAACCCTACCATTGGGACGACGAGCCCTTCGATGCCATAGTCAGCAACCCGCCTTATTCCACCAAGTGGGACGGCAGCGACAATCCCGTGCTCATCAACGACCCGCGCTTCGCCCCGGCGGGCATCCTCGCCCCCAAGAGCAAGAGCGACCTGGCCTTCACCATGCACATGCTCGCATGGCTGTCGACCGAAGGCACCGCCGCCATCGTCGAATTTCCCGGCGTGCTCTATCGAGGCGGCGCCGAGCAGAAGATACGCAAGTACCTCATCGACAACAACTACGTCGACACAGTCATCCAGCTTCCGGCCAATCTCTTCTTCGGCGTGTCGATAGCCACATGCATCATAGTGCTGAAGAAGTCGAAACGGCTCAACAGCACCCTGTTTATCGACGCCTCGCAGCTCTTCGTCCACGAAGGCAACAAGAACAAACTCTCGCCCGACAACATCGACGCCATCGTCTCCGAATATGCCGACCGCGCCGAAGTGCCCCACTTCTCGGCTCTCGTCGACAACAGCATCGTGGCCGCCAACGGCTACAACCTGTCGGTGAGCAGCTACGTCGAAGCCGAGGACACGCGCCCGCAGACCGACATCCGCGAACTCAACGAGCGCATCCGCCGCATCGTGGCGCACGAAAACGCTCTCCGTGCCGAAATCGATAAAATCATCACCGAACTCGAAGAAGAAACCAACACCGCCGCACTATGAAAAATATCGACGCTCTGAGCCTCGACAAGGCCATCCGCCTGTTTGAATCCGGTGCAATCGACCGCATCGAAGTCGGCACCACCGCCGGCCTGCAGGCCATTCACCTCGCCCTGTTCGGCGGATTGTACGACTTCGCCGGGCAGATCCGCACACTCAACATCAGCAAGGGCGGATTTCGATTCGCCAACTCGCTGTACCTCCGCGAAGCCTTGGCCGCGATAGAGAAGATGCCCGAGGACACATTCGAGGCCGTCATCGCCAAGTACGTGGAGATGAACATAGCCCATCCCTTTATGGAAGGCAACGGCCGCGCCGGCCGAATATGGCTCGACATGATGCTGCGTCGCTCGTTGGGACGCGTCGTCGATTGGCAGCGCGTCGACAAGGACCTATATCTGCAAGCTATGGAACGCAGCCCCGTCAACGACCTCGAACTGCGCTACCTGCTCGGCAACGCCCTGACCGACCGCACTTCCGATCGCGAAATAATCTTCAAGGGTATCGAGCAATCATACTACTACGAAGGCTACCGAAAGGAGGAGCAACAATGAGCCGCCTGCAAGAACTTATCCAACGCCTCTGCCCCAACGGAGTCGAGTTTAAAACCCTCGGGGAAGTCGCGCACATACCCAATGAAAGAGTTTCTACTGAGGCAATTTTTTGCTATGTAGGCGTTGAGACCTTGTTACAAGACCGTCAGGGTGTCGGAGACTACACGAAACTTCCATCCACAAAAGATTGTATTCTTTTCAAAGAAAATGATATTCTTATAGGCAATATCAGACCATATCTAAAGAAAATATGGCTCGCCGATCAGGTTGGTGGTACAAATGGAGATGTTATACTATTGCGGCTTCATAATTCTGAGATTACTATCAAATTTTTATATTATATTCTTGCCTCAGATAATTTTTCCAACTTCCACAACCAATATTCCAAAGGTGCCAAAATGCCCAGAGGAGACAAAAACAAAGTATTAGAGTTTAAAATTCCGATCCCGCCGCTCGAAGTGCAGGAAGAAATCGTAAAAATTCTCGACCGATTCTCGGACTATGCAGCGGAGCTGCAAGCGGAGCTGCAAGCGGAGCTGCAAGCGCGTAAAGAGCAATATGAATATTATCGCAATCTTTTACTCACCTTTAATGACGTAACTACCTGGGGGGGGGCATAGTTACGAAATCGAGTGGAAAACTATGGGCGAGATTGGAACATTCATCCGCGGCAACGGCCTTCAAAAAAAGGACTTCACCGAGAGTGGCATCGGCTGCATTCACTACGGTCAGATTTACACCTACTACGGCACTTTCGCTTCCAAGACAAAGTCGTTTGTATCACCGGAACTTGCCGAGCGCTTGCTCAAAGTCAATCCGGGCAATCTTGTCATTGCTTGTACAAGCGAGAATGTCGAAGATGTTGGCAAGGCTGTTGCTTGGCTCGGCGATGATGATATTGTCACAGGCGGTCACTCTGTAGTTTTCAGACACTCGCAGAATCCGAAATATATAGCGTACTTTTTTCAGACACAGATGTTTTTTACACAAAAGAAAAAATATGCCTACGGTGCAAAAGTCATTGATATAAAAACCGAGGATTTGGCAAAAATAAAAATTCCCGTGCCGCCTATGGAATTGCAAGAGAAAATAGTGGCGGTGCTCGATAGGTTTGAGACGTTGGTAAATGATTTGCGCGAGGGATTGCCGGCCGAGATCGCCGCCGTCCGCGAGCAGTACGAATACTACCGCAACCGCCTCCTCACCTTCAGCCCACTTACCGCATAAGCGACAAAAAACTACTTCTATGACCAACTACGATCTTGTGAGCGAGAACAGCGAATCGACCGTCGTGGCCGAGTTTGAGAGCGGATATTACAGCTCCGCACAGTATCAGAGCGAAGCCGAGATGGAAGCCGACTTCATCGACCGGCTGCGCCGCCAGGCCTACGACTACCTGCCCGTGACCTCCGAGGCAGAGTTGATCGCCAACCTGCGCCGACAACTCGAAGCACTCAACCGCATCCGCTTCACCGACAGCGAATGGGCGACGTTCTTCAAAACTCACATC
>CALKKU010000164.1 GCA_937995285.1 uncultured Bacteroidales bacterium
GTGGGCTCGGAGATGTGTATAAGAGACAGCGGTGATGATGTCGGCGCGTCCGTCGTGCACGAAGCCTACCGGCGTGGCACCGGCAGCTTGCCCTTCGAGCAGCGTGGCGCCGAACGATTCGTAGCGCGACGACGACAACACTACGGAGGAGTGCGCCATCACGGATTGCAAGCGGTCTTTGTCGTAAATCGAGCCGAGGTGAACGAACGGCAGTCGCAATGTCTGCAACACTTCGGGATAGCGTATGTCGCCGACCAGTGCAGCCACGGCATCGGTTCCGACAAGCGAATTGATAGCTTCGATGGCGGCAGGCAGGTCTTTGACAGGGCCATCGAGCCGCGCGGCGCACATCAGCACGATGCGACCTGTCGGCGGCAAGCCGAGTTGTTCGCGTGTCAGCGATGCGGGGCGGCTGAGAGCATCAATATCGAAAGCGTTCGGTATCATCTCCACAGCTGCATCGACCGTGAGAGCACTGCGGCGAGCCTTGTCGGCGAGCCAATTGCTCACGGCCACAAAGCGAATATCCGAAGCCGCATACAAGGCCTGCTTACGGGCAAACGTGCGTGCCGACAGATCGTTGTCGCCGGCACACCGGTGCAGCAGCGGGCAGCGGCAGCAGCGACTTTGATAGCGCATGCAGTCGCCTGAGTGGTGGCATACTCCGGTGATGTTCCACATATCATGCATTGTCCACAGCGTCGGCTTGGCTGCGGCTATTCGCCGAATTTCGGAGAACGACAGCATTCCCTGATTCACCCAATTGAGGATGACGGCATCGGCCTCGCGCACAAGCGGATGACGATGCAGCGGCAAGCCGTCGGTAGCAATGGACACTTTGAATAAATCACTGCGATTGAAGCCGTTGCGGCTGAATATTCGCAAATGTTCGGCAAGGAACGGCAAGCGTGTAAGCCAATGCGGCGCGGCCTGCTCCACCCAAGGCGAATCGGAGCGCTTGGACACCACGAGCATCCGCACATCGACACCCTCGCGGCGGAGAGCCTCCATAAGGCGGAATGTCACCACCGAAGCGCCGCCGAGGGTATCGCTGTGATTTATCAGTACGACTTTCATCGGCGACGGAGAAGTCGGGCCACCGGCGCAGGCAGCGGAACGGATTCACGCCGCACCACAATGGCGATAAACAGCAGCATCAACGCAAAGCGAATGACATAATTCAGGATAGCCCACGGAGTGACGCATACGTAAATGCCGACAACGTAGAGTACGGCGGCAATGGCGCAATAGCCGAGAATGCGACCGGTCTCGTAGCCGATAGGATGCTTGGCGCGGCCGACAAAGTAGCTGGCGAGCATCATCACACCGTAGGAGCAGAAAGCCGCCCATGCACAGCCCATATAGCCGATGCGCGGCACAAGCAAGCAATTGAGCGCCACCGTCACGGCCAGGCCGAGCAGCGAGAACCATGCACCCCAGATGGTGCGGTCGGTGAGTTTGTACCACAGCGACAGGTTGAAGAATACACCGAAGAACAATTCGGCCATCATCACAATCGGCACCACCTTGAGGCCGCTGAAGTAGCGCGGCGATATGAAGTAGCGCAGTATGTCGAGGTAGAACATCACGCCCATAAACAGCAGCAGGCCGAAGATGACGAAGTACTTCATCGCATCGCGATAGGCCTTGTACTTGCCGTCGCCCGACTCCTTGTTCTGCGAGAATATGAACGGCTCGTAGGCGAAGCGGAATGCCTGAATGAACATCACCATGACGATGGCAATCTTGTAGTTGGCGCCATAGATGCCGAGCCCTTGCATAGCCTCGGTGTGGTCGGGCACAAGCAGGGGGTATATGATTTTGTCGATTGTCTGATTCATAATGCCTGCCACGCCGAGCACAAGCAGCGGAGCCGAATAGCGCATCATCTCGCCCCACAGGCGGCGGTTGAAGCGATAGCGGAAGCCTCGCAATTCGGGAATCATCATCAGCAGGTTCACCGCCGAGGCTATGAGGTTGGCAAGGAATATATAGCCGATGCCGAACGACGGATCGTAGAACCAATCGACAAGCGACGGGCACGACTTCATAAGCACCGGGCACAGCAAGATAAAGAACAGATTAAGGCCTATATTGATGCCTATGTTGACCAGTCGCAGCATGGCGAAGCGCATGGGGCGCTTCTTGTAGCGCAGATAGCTGTACGGAATGGCAAGGAACGCATCAATGGCCACACACACGGCCATCATCATCACAAACGACGGATGCCCCGAGCACTCCATAGCCTCGGTCACCGGGCCGATAAACGCCGCCACAAGGGCTATGAACGCCGTCGAACTCACGCCGAGCGATATGAGCGAAGTGGAGTACACCTCCATAGGATCTTTCCACCGCTCGTGATTGGCAAAGCGGAAGAAGCCCGTCTCCATTCCGTAGGTGAGAATGATCAGAGCCAACGCCACCACAGAGTAGACAAAGGTGACGACGCCGTACTCGGCTGCGGCAAACGTGATGGTATAGAGCGGCACAAGGCACCAATTGAGGAAGCGCCCTATGATGGAACTGACACCGTAGATAGCGGTGTCCTTAGCAAGAGATTTTATTCCGGCCATAATTAATTTATCCGAACAATCCGAAGTCGTCGTTGCGACGCTGTCCGAGGTGCTCGTAGGCAAGCGGTGTCACCTCGCGGCCGCGGGGCGTACGAGCCAGGAAGCCTTCCTTGATGAGATACGGCTCATAGACTTCCTCAATCGTGCCTGGGTCTTCGCCGAGAGCCGTGGCAATCGTCGACAGGCCGACGGGGCCGCCGCGAAACTTCGTGATGATAGTATTGAGCAATTTGTTGTCGATCTGATCGAGACCGTAGCGGTCGATATTCAGTGCCTCAAGGGCATAGCGTGCGATTTCGAGGTCGATGACGCCCGAGCCTTTCACCTGCGCGAAGTCGCGCACTCGGCGCAGCAAGGCGTTGGCTATACGAGGCGTGCCGCGGCTGCGCATCGCTATCTCGCCGGCGGCTTCGCTGCTGCACTTTATCCTGAGCAGCGATGCGCTGCGGAGAATAATCGAGCACAGCACGTCGTGGTCGTAGTATTCGAGGTGGGCGTTGATGCCAAAGCGTGCGCGAAGCGGAGCCGTCAGCAGGCCGCTGCGGGTTGTTGCGCCCACGAGGGTGAACGGATTGAGTGTCAACTGCACACTGCGCGCCGCCGGACCTTTGTCAATCATTATGTCGATGCGGTAGTCTTCCATCGCCGAGTAGAGGTATTCTTCGACCACACGATTGAGGCGGTGAATTTCGTCGATAAACAACACGTCGTTTGGTTCGAGCGAGGTGAGCAAGCCGGCCAGGTCGCCGGGCTTGTCGAGCACCGGGCCGGAGGTAATCTTGAAGCCCACGCCGAGTTCGTTGGCCACAATGGCGGCCAACGTAGTCTTACCCAAGCCCGGAGGTCCGTAGAGCAATATATGGTCAAGGGCTTCGCCGCGCATTCTGGCAGCAGCCACGAATATGCGCAGGTTCTCTACAATCTTATCTTGTCCGTTGAACGACTCGAAACTACCGGGACGCAGCGCTTTTTCGAAGTCGCCGTCGCCGTGTTCGCGATTCTCGCGTATATCAAATTCGTCGTTCATCGTTTATAGTTTCTCCATTACTTTATTGTATACCACTTCGGGTTTTATGGCCGACAGGCACAAGTAGTCGCCGCGACGGCAGGGTTTGTTGCCGAATATCGAGCAGGGACGACAGGTCATCGGCAGTTGCACGGTGTCGCTTTCGCTCTGCCGCCAGCCGATGAAGCCGCAATAGGGATGCGTCGCGCCCCAAATACTCACCGTCGGTGTCGAGGCGATAGCGGCCAAGTGCATATTGGCCGAGTCCATGGTCAGCATCACATCGAGATGATTGAACAACGCCAGTTCGACGGCGAAGCCGTAGCGCTTGCCGGCGAGCGACACCACCGCAGGCAACCTGTCGGCCCACGATTCCAGCGTCCGCTGTTCTTCGCCACCGCCGCCGAGCAGGAATATTTTTGCGCCGGGCACGGCTGCAAGTTTTTCGACAACGCGATACATCTGCTCGGGCGGATATATCTTGCCTGAGTGAGCGGCAAACGGGGCAATGCCTATCCACCGTTCGCCCGATTGCTTGGGAGCTGTTATAGCGACAAAAACGGCTGAATCGCTCGCGCCGCGGCCGCCGAAGAGTCCGTCGAAATGAGCATCGACCGGCAGGCCGGCTCGCACGAAGGCTTCGCGAAAGCGTTCGCGCTGCGACATAAGCGGCAGCAGCACCTTGTTGTTGCGGCGTGTGAGGGCGCGACGGCGGGCGCGAGCCTTGTCGATGCGAGCCACACGAATGCCGCGCAGACGGCACCACAGCCCCATCAGGCGCGTGCGCAGCACATCGTGCAGGTCGATGAATGTGTCGATGTCGTAGTCGCGCACCATCTCAGCCACCAGGCGGCGCATACCGCCGATGCCGCGATAGTCATTTTTCACGTCTGCGCCCACCACCGTAAGGTTCTCGGGCGCATTGACAAACATTGCCGTCATCGACGGCCGTGTCACCATCGTAAATCGAGTCTCGGGATAGCAACGGCACGCACTGTACACCACCGGAATCGTCATAGCGACGTCGCCGATGGCCGAGAAGCGTGCCAGCAGCACCTTGCGGCGCACTGCACTACCCGCCGATGCCGATTCACTTTGTGCCATACAGTACGGGGTTGGTGTCGGCGTCGTTGTACATCTTCATCTGCTTGTACACTTTCATGTACTTGCGACCTGCGGCAATGTCATCGAGCAAGGCATCAATGGCCGACGAGAGGTCGGTGCGCTGCTGAAGCAATACACTGAGTTTGCCGGCACAGCGCTCGCGGTGGGCGGCGTCGGCATCAGGTCGGTTAGCTTCGATATTCATGTGATAGATCTTCAGCGCGAGAATCGACAGACGGTCGACAGCCCATGCCGGAGTTTCGGTGTTGATTGTGGCGTCGGGCAGCGTCTTAACGTCAGCATAGAGGCGGCGGAAGTAATCGTCGATGTCTTCCACCAAGTCGGTACGCTCCTGATTGGAGCGGTCGATACGACGCTTGAGTTCGAGAGCGCCGACAGGGTCGATTGCCGGGTCGCGGATGATGTCTTCCATGTGCCACTGGCGGGCGTCGATAAGGTTTTTCTCAAACAATATATACTCTATCGAGCCTTCGCTCCACGGGTTGGCTACGGGCGCATCGATGTCGTCGGTGACATGGTAGTCATTGACGCAGCGATCGAATATTTCATTACATTTACCTGAAAATGTCATACTCATAGATATTTATTCACAAAGATACAATCATTTCATTCACTTTTCCAAATATCACGGCAACGAAAAAATTTTCAAGCCGCAGGATGCAAGATTTCGGCTGGCGGAGTGTTTAACGGATAGAAACCAATAATAATCAGCATATGAAGAAGATTAAGATGATGGCTGCGGCCATCGCAATGATTTCAGCAGCGGGTGCCCTGCAGTCGTGTATGGACACTCAGGAACCGGACGTATATCGTCAGACGGCGGTAGTCACCGTGCGTCCCAACTCCGACGGCTCGTTCGTGATGCAACTCAACAACAACACCGTGTTGCAGCCCACCAACATGAGCCGCTCGCCCTACGGGCAGAAGGAAGTGCGTGCGCTCGTTGATTACACGCTGACGGCGGCGAGCGATTCGCGTGCAACGGCGATTTACAACGTCAATGTCAACGGCATCGACAGCATCCGCACCAAGTTGCCCGTCTACACCGTCGGCAGCCTCGATGACAAGACCTACGGCAACGACCCCATCGAGATTGTGAAAGACTGGGTGACTGTAGCCGAGGACGGCTATCTCACTCTGCGTGTGCGCACCGCTTGGAGCAACGCCAAAGCCGACCACTACATCAACCTCGTCACCGGAATCAACCCCGATGATCCTTATGAGGTAGAGCTTCGCCATGATGCACGCGGCGATGTCAACGGCGCAATGGCCGATGCACTCGTAGCATTCAACCTCAACAAGTTGCCGCGCCCCGAAGGCGGCGTAGCCAAGTTGAAAGTGAAGTGGACTTCGTTTAGCGGACCGAAGTCGACCGAGTTCGAGCTCCAAATGCACAACGACGAGTGAAAAATTCACTATCTTTGCAGCTGTAAAAATCATTAATGTCCTCCGCTTCAGACGTCAACGAGCAGCAGCTGGCCGCCGCGACGGCCAAGGGCGACCGCAATGCAATGCAGTCGCTCTATCGCTGCTACGTGCGCTATCTCACCGCTGTTTGCTCGCGCTACGTCACCGATGATGACGACGTGAAGGACATAATGCAGGATGTATTTATCAAGGTATTCGACTCGATCGCATCCTTCTCCTATCGCGGCCCGGGCTCGCTGAAAGCATGGCTCACACGCGTCACCCTCAACGAGGCGCTCGGCTTCATCCGCCGACGCGGGCGGCTGTCGTCCGTCGAGCTCGGAGACAACACATCCGACATTCCCGACGACCCGCCCGACACCGACAATATCCCCTCCGACGTGATTTTCTCGATGATACGCAACTTGCCCGACGGCTATCGCACCGTATTCAACCTCTACGTAATCGAAGAGAAATCGCACCGCGAAATCGCCGAGATGCTCGGCATAAAAGAAAGTTCGTCGGCCTCGCAACTCCACCGAGCCAAAGCGATGCTGGCCGACATGATTAAACGATACAGAACGATTAACTCCCTATAATGATGAACAAAGACTGGTTGAACGACATACACGATCGCATGACCGATTACGAGGCCTCCGAACCCGAAAGCCTGTGGGACGACATCGTTCGCGCCGTCGACAGCCGAACTGCGGCCGACAACGCCAATGAACGGCAAAGCAAGCCCGCGACATTCGCCGCATGGCTGTCGCGACATCGCACGGCGGCCGCAGCAGCGGTAGTGGCCGCCATAGCCGTCGGCACCACCCTGCGCTACATTTCCAATCCTGATTCACTTGATTCACACAATACTAATATAAACATCCCCGCGCCGCTCCTCGCCTCAGCCAAGAGCGACATCGCCGAATCGCCGCGTGCTATCGCCGCCGCAACCTGTACGAACGTGCCTCCGGCACGTTCTCAACTCGAAGATGCCCCTCAATGCAATCCCGAATTTCAAAGCGAAATCATAGTTGAAACGATTTCGGAAATTGCGCCGCAAGTCGCATCGGAATCATCGCAAGAAATCGCAGCCGCCACCGGTACGGACGTGCCTGCGGCACGTTCTCAACGTGAACAGCAAAGCGATGCAGTGTATGCCGCCGATGACGACGACCTCTTCGCCGGAACAGCCACGACCGAGCCGCGCTTCTCATTCGCCATGTTCACCTCGGGCGGCATCGGCAACACTTCATCCGAGAAATCACTGCCGAGCCTGCTCGCCGCCGCGCCATCGGCATCGGCCTGGGCCGACGATCCCGTACTCGGCATGATGGTATTCAACCAAGGGCGCGAAGTCGAAAAAGAAGTGAAGCATCGCCTGCCCGTGCGCGCAGGCCTCACGGCGGCCTATCGACTTGCCGACAGATTCAGCATCGAAACCGGCCTGCTCTACACCAACCTCACATCCGACTTGCGCCAAGGCAGCGAAGACCACTACACAGCCGGCACACAGACGCTCCACTACCTCGGCATCCCGGTCAATCTCAAATTCCGCATTGCATCGTGGGAGCGGCTCGACCTGTATGCCTCGGCCGGCGTATTGGCCGAAAAGTGCATCGACGGCACGCTCAAGAACGAGGTTATCCTCGACGGAGAGTTGCAGAAAACCGAGCGCGAACACTTGTCGGTGAAGCCGCTGCAGTGGTCGGTCAACCTCGCCGCCGGCTTGCAATACAACTTCATCAACACAGTCGGCATCTACTTCGAGCCGGGGATCAACTACTACTTCGACAATTCCACCCCGATAAAAACAATCTACAACGACCGCCCGTTCAACTTCAACCTCAACGTCGGCCTCCGCTTCACATTCGGTAATTAATATCATCTTTTTTATACCCGATAAGGTATAAATATATATTCCTTTACATAATTTATACCCGTTATGGTATAAATTGAGGAATATTAGTTATCTTTGTACCCGAAAGGGTATAAATCTATTCATCATGAACAATCTATCTGACACTGTTAAGCGACTGCGCAAGCAATATGACCTGACCCAAGAAGAACTTTCCATGAAGTCTGGCGTGGGGCTTCGCTTTGTTCGCGACCTTGAACAGGGCAAGGAGTCTTTGCGCCTCGACAAGGTTAATCAACTGCTCGACTTCTTCAATTACAAGATGGAAGCGACCGAAAAAGATACTGACCGATGAGACAAGCGAATGTTTACTACAAAGACCGACTTGCGGGTGTTTTGACCGAAAATGATAAAGGTTATGATTTCCGTTACTTGTCGACATATCTGGCATCGGATAACGCAAAGGCCGTCAGCCTAACTTTACCGCTCCGAGAGGAACCTTATACAGACACGGTACTGTTCCCTTTCTTTGACGGACTGATACCAGAAGGATGGCTTCTTGATGTAGCCCTGCGCAATACCGACATCAGCATTCTCGACCGTATGTCACTACTGTTGACTTGCTGCAAGGATTGTATCGGAGCAGTAAGCGTAATCGCTGTAGACAGAAAGGAGGACAACAATGTGTAATTGTCTATACTGTTATCGGAAGTTACCCGAAGGTGTAAATGATATGCATTCGGCTTGCATCAAGAAGTTTTTCGGTACAACAACGATGCCGCTTCTCGACTACACCTCAGACGAACTCGACAAACTTGCTGAACAAATCATCCGCGAACAGACGTCGCTGACCGGCGTACAGCCCAAATTGTCGCTGCATCTCACCGATCATCCGGGAAGCAAACGATTGACCATTGTCGGACTATGGGGTGGATATATATGCAAACCACAAACATCGCGATACAAGATGATGCCTGAGGTTGAAGATCTCACTATGCATCTGGCTTCGGCCGCACATATCGACGTGGTGCCACATACGCTCATGCGAATGGCCGACGACACACTATGCTATATCACGCGCCGAATCGACCGTATGCCGACAGGCGAAAAAGTAGCGATGGAAGATATGTGTCAATTGACCGAGCGACTAACAGAGCACAAATACAAAAGCAGTTATGAGCGCATCGGAAAGGCTATATTAGAGTTCTCGTCAATGCCTCGAATGGATATAACCAACTTCTTTGAAGTTGTGATGTTCTCATGGATTACAGGCAACAATGACATGCACCTGAAAAACTTTTCGCTGTACGAATCCGCCGACGGCAAAATCAGACTCTCACCGGCATATGACTTGCTGAATGCCGCTATCATCAATCCAAAAGACGATGAAGAATTGGCACTGACACTTAACGGGCGTAAAAAAAAGTTGAAGCGAAAAGATTTTATGATAGCGGCACAGACAATTGGCATAGAGCCTATTGTCGTCACACGACTTATCAAAAAGTACTTCAACCTACTGCCAACGTTCGAAAGATTAATCGACGAATCTTTTCTGAGCGATGAGCTCAAGAAACAATATGTTACTCTGCTAAAAGAACGTATCGAACGACTGCGGAAAGATTGAACAGCATAGATAAAAATAACAGCGGCAGCGGGATGTGTTCCGCTGCCGCTGCTGTTTTTAAATCGGATGATTTATCGGATTATCACCTTGGTGGCGGCGTTGCCTACGCGGCGGATATACATACCCGGAGCGAGCTCGCCTTCGACGCGTACGCCTTGCAGATTATAGTACACTGCTTCGGCGCCGTCGACATCAACAGTTACATCGTTGATGCCCGAAAGGTCCTTGTAGAAGAATGCCTGATATGTAACACCGTCGGTGTTCTTGGTGCCGATGTAAACTTCATCATTGTCGTCGACGAAGCTGTCGGTGCTCAGAGTGAACGGCTCGGTGTAGTCATATACCGTTGCATCGTCCCAGGGAATCTGTTCCTCGCTGAGAGCCTGCTCGGCAACTGCGGAGTTGCGGAAGAGAACGAGCAACTTTTCACCGGCGGGAGCGAAGAATGTCATGCTCTTATCGTCATTATCGAGTTGGATGAATCGGTCGGGATATGTCGGTTCGACAGTAACGAAGTCGTCGGCCAACGAGAAGCGAGCCGTAACCTGATTCGATGAGTACGACAAGCCGCCGTTGTTGTAAGCGACATTGTACTTGCTGATCACGAACGAGCCCTTGTCGGCAATATCTGCTTCGGTCGATGTGAACGCTGCGCGGCCTTCAACGAGTTGCGGAGTTGCGAGCGACACAACGGGATAATCGATACCGAATGCAACGGTGAGCAGAGCGCTCTTGCTTTCATCGAGCACGTGCTTGCCGTACTTCACGGTAGCGCTGAACATATTGGGCATTGCGTATGCGATGTCGCCGCCATTGGCGGAGAGGTCGGCATAGTTGTCACTTGAGATACCTGCGGGCACGAGAGCTGCGAGCGGACCGGCATAGTCGTCGGCATCGAGCATCAGCTTAGCTGTGCTCTGGCTTGCAGTAGTTGCAATCAATGCTGCGGGAGCTTCAGCGGTAACGTGGAACTTGGCAGCACCGTCGAGGCCGAAGCTGCGATCCTGATGAGCGGCATATGTGCCGTAAACGGCGCGGTCGGTCAACTTGACGTCGGGGGCGGGGAAGAGAGCCTGAATGTCGGCGGCCGCGATTGTCACGCTTGAACCGATAGCTCCTTCACCCTGCGGAACGACTGAGAGAACGATGTCTTCGGTCGGAACGGCGAGGTAGTTGATTGTGACGTCCTTGGTGTTGACAGTACCGAGCGACTTGGTGCCGAGTTTGATTTCGTAGGGAGCTGCATTCGCTGCATCGTTGAGAGTGAAGCGAACGGCCACGTTGTTGAGTGTCGAGCCGGTGTAAGTGTAGCCGAATGTGCCTGCAGCGACACTGCGACCTTCGAGAGACACAGCCACGTCTTCAATCAGCACGGGGGTAACGCTGCTGCCCTGCTCGATCAGCGGAGTGTAGCCGATGGTGATGTAAGGCAGTTCGTTGGTGGTGTTTTCGAGGTTGCCGCTGACAGTGATTGCACTGTTGCCTACGGCGATAGCCGAGTGAACTTTGCCATCCTTGGGATTGAATACAACCGAGTTGGTCGAAAGGCTCATACCGCCGAGGACATCGACAAAGTCGCAAGCGCTTTCCCAGGTAAGCAGGAGGCTGTTGCCGGCATATTCAAGCGGAGTATCGAATGTCACGGTCACCGGATATGTACCGGGTGCCATATAGAAGCCATCGGCCCAATCGGCATTATCGGTATCAATTGTGGCCGTGCCCTTCACGGCGTCCGAGTAGTCGAACCACTGGGGCTTGCCGTCGATTACGTCAAATTCGGTGGCGTCGGTTGTCTTGGCGTAAACGGTAGCTGTCAGCGAACCTTCTTCCACGTATACCGATTCGAGATTTACGTAGAATTTAAGAGACGTGATCTTGGCCTTCTGAACCGACGAAGCATCAACCTTGTAAAGCTCGCTGAGGAGGTCGGCGGTATAAAGGCTCTGCGATACCGAATTGGGGTTGTCGAGGCTGACAGGATACGTGATGCCGGGGAGGCTTGCTCCGGTGAGATCTTCGCTACCGATGTTTGCGGTAGTGGGATCGCCTTCGACAACTGTCGGGCCGAGTTTTGTAGTTTCCTGAACGTAGGTCAACTGAATGTAAGGCAACGTCTTGGTGGGGTTGGAAAGTTCACCGGTAGCCGACACGCCGCTGTCACTCGATACGACGCCGGAGTGCATCTTGCCGTCGGTGGTGTTGAACGCAACGGATTCATCGAGGATGTTGCCCGAGAAGTCCGACGAGCATTCCCATGTGAGTACGAGGCTGCCACCGGCGTATTCAATCGGGGTGTCGAAGGTGACGGTAACAGGATAATTGCCGCCCATGCCCCAGGCAAGTGCGTCTTCCCATTCGGTAGCCATGGTACTGATTGTTGCAGTACCCTTTACGGCTGATGAGTAGTCAAACCACTGGAGCTTACCGCCTTCCGAAGCAAATTCCGAAGCGTCGGTAGTCTGAGCATATACGGTGATGTTGGCATTGTATTCATCGAAGATATAATTGCCGTCTTGCACATTGACGAAGAATGTCATCGACGAAATCTTCGATACAGTCTTCGACGAAGCGTCAACCTTGTAAAGGTCTCCGAGGAGGTCAGCGGTAAATACGCTCTGCGATACAGAATTGGCGTAGAACGGGTTGATCGGGAGGTACTGGCCCGAGCTGGTATTGATCAGATCGTCATTGCCGATATTGGAGGTCATAGGATCGGAAACGACCGGTTCATCGCCGCCGTCCGACGGACCGACAGGTTCTACGACTTCCTCGTAGGCAACCTGAATGTAGGGCAGCGCCTTTGTAGGATGAGCGAGGTCGCCTGTAGCCGACACACCGTTGTCGCTCGAAACGACACCGGAGTGCATCTTGCCGTCGGTGGTAGTGAATGCCACTGACTGATCAAGCACATTGCCGTCCATATCCGATTCGCTTACCCAGGTCAGTACGAGGCTGCCGCCGGCATATTCAATCGGAGTATCGAAAGTAATGGTAACGGGGTAATTGCCGCCAACACCATCCCATAATGCGCCGTCCCAAGGCTCCTGGAGGTCGCCGGTGTTGATGCTGAACGAGCCCTTCACGGCCGACGAGTAGTCGAACCACTGGAGCGAACCGCCAACGGTGGCGAACTCGGAAGCATCGGTAGTCTGGGCATAGACAGTGATGCCTGCGTTGTACTCATCCCAGAGATAATTGCCGTCTGAAACATTGATATAGAATGTCACCGACGAAATATTTGCCTTATGAATTGACGAAGCGTCGACACTGTAAAGGTCGCCGAGCATATCCTCGGTATAGATGCTCTGCGACACCGACTGCTTGTAATTCAGATTGACGGGAAGATACTGCCCCGAACTTGTGTTGAGCGTCTCTTCCTTACCGATATTGGCGGTAGCCGTATCGGCAAACGCAGGAACGGAAGCGGCCAACAGTGCGGCTGTTAATAATATCTTTTTCATATGGTGGTATGTTTTATTTTATCACGACTTTAGCGGCGTTGTTGCCTTGGCGACGAATATAAAGACCGGGAGCGAGTTCACCCTTCATTTCCACGCCTTGGAGATTGTAGAATGTTGCGGGAGCGTTGCCGGCATCGACTGTAGCGTCGGCGATGCCGTCACCGGTAGTGTAAACAAACTTAACTACGGGCACTTCCTTGAGCGGCGACATATAGTCGACCTGCACACCGGTGTCGTAGATCTGTTCGAATGTCTTGAGGTCGTCGGCCATCAGCATCGATGTATAGCCGGCAGTGTGCATACCGTAGCCGTTGATAGCGAGTGTTTCGTCCTCCGAAGTACGTACGCTCCACATAGTCACAAGCAGGCTCTTGCCTTCGTACTGAAGGGGCTTGTCGAGGACAAAGTGGATTTCCTGATCTTCGAGGTAATACAATTCGGTAGCATATTCGAGGTTCGACGATGAAGTGGTGGGGTCGTAGTCGTACCACATGTATTTTTCGGTTTCGGGTTTCTTTACGAACTCGGTTGCATCGTAATTTTCGATGTAGAGAGTGAGGTTGGCAGTGAGTTCAACGTATGAGCCTTCGTCGCCGTACTTGAACACGACTTCGGTGATGGCGCCGTTGTCATCGGCGAGAGCCTTCAGATAGTCGGCAGTGTAGATAGCCTGCTGACCACAGTACTTTGTGTACCACTGGAAAGGCTGCTTTTCCCAATAAGAGCCGTTGCCCCAGGTGATAGCGTCCTTGCCCGGTTCGTCGAAGTCACCGACGGTCACCGACTTCTGTTCGGCATCCTGAGCTGACACGCTCAGCGCTGCTGCCAATGCAATGATGGGTAAAAATTTTTTCATAGAAATATCGTTTTGTTGTTTTTGTTTATAAGTGAATTGGAAATGAATATTTACAGGGGCACACGACGTGCACCCCTGTAAAATAGATTTATCGAATAACGACTTTTTCAGTCTTGTTGCCTTGGCGACGGATGTAGAGACCCGGAGCGAGTTCACCCTTCATTTCCACACCCTGGAGGTTGTAGAACGTAGCCGGAGCGTTGCCGTCGATTTCAACATCTTCCACGCCCGAGTTGAGATAGACGTGTTCGAGGTCGGAATATTCCGAGTACTCGGTTTCGTAATCATAGGGATCGTCGAGGTCAGGATAGTAGACGTTGATAGCCATCACGTCGTATGCCACGTGCTTGGCACCGTTGAGGAACTTCATATCCTTGAAATCCCAGCTTGTCACGCCCGAGTCTTCGGCTGTTTCGACGTGCTGGATAAGACGGAGCACCGTGTCATCCTTCTTGAGGTCCTGAATGAATTCGATGTCGTCGAGGAAGTCGAAGCAGTTGGTGTAAGAACCGTCAGGATCGTTTACGATACCGTAGTCAACGAACACGAAGAATGTATCGTGTGTACCGTTGGTGAACGGTACGGCGAACTCGTTGGCACCGGTTTCGGAGAGGTCGAGAGTTACTTTTTCGGTTGTCGAGCCGTGAGATTCGAGAGTGACACGGCCACCCTGCCAACCGGTAACGGTGAGGTTAACCGTGTACTTGCCGCCGTCGTTGGTGAGGTCGATGTAGGGCGAATAAACGATACCGCCAACCATGCCGCGGGCGAATACTGGAAGATAGCCCTGCCAGTCGGGCGACTGCACCATGTTGTAGTCGTCGAGGTCGACAAACATGTCATCAAGCATCTCGGGCGACTGGAATGTGCCGATCTGCACATAGCTGAAGTCTTCTGACAGAACGGAGTATGTACCGTCCTGAGGCACGGTGATGGGTTCGTAGCATGTCACCTGATAGAGCGAAGCTCCCGGAGTGGCCTGCCAGTTGGCTGTAAAACCGCTCGGAGTGACATTGGTAGCCGGCTTGGTGACAGGCTTTGTTGACGAAAATCCGGCACGCTGAGCGAGCTTCACCGGGAACTGAGTGGCACTTGCCGCGCCGATGCACAATACAGAGAAAGTAATAAGTGTGTAGAGTTTTTTCATAGAAAATATGTTTTTAAATTCTAATCTGACTTGCAAAAGTAGCAACTTCGGTGCAAAATTGCAATAAATTAACAATAAAACAAAGAAAAAATCTCAAAAGTAGGT
>CALKKU010000165.1 GCA_937995285.1 uncultured Bacteroidales bacterium
CCGCCGACGCGAGATCGCCGACTTCTCCCTCGCGCATGCCCGCCGAGCCAACAACTGGGACCTCGTCGATATGAGTTGCCCCAAGATACTCGGCATCTACCTGACCTATCCGCAGGCCGACGGCACCCTGCCCTCGCGCGACATCCTCGACAGCCTCGCCGCGAGCGACAACCTGTGGGAACAGCGCATCGGCATCGTCACCAACTGGATGCTCATCCGCCACGACGAATACACGCCCTGCCTGCGCATAGCCACCGCACTACTCGGACATCCCCACGACCTCATCCACAAAGCCACGGGGTGGATGCTGCGCGAAGTCGGCAAGCGCGACATATCGCTTCTCGAAGACTACCTCGACGCCCACGTCGCCGCCATGCACCGCACCACCCTACGCTACGCCATCGAAAAATTCTCCCCCACCCGCCGCCAATACTGGATGAAGCGATGATGCTCGGGAACCGGGAGCGGCTTACATAGTTTATCACAGGACCATATTCAGCACCTTCTTAATATGCTTCATTATGCGACCTTTGCGTATGACTTTTCTATCCGTCGCAATGATGCCGTCAAGATCCTTACGTTCCAGGAATGGATAATATGCGAGCCTGTAGTCTATATTCTTTGTTATTTCATCTACAAATCCTGACTCCACTTCTTGGTCGAAAAACGCCTTGACCTCATTGTACGGATAGTCGTAAACCAACATCTGTATGATTTGGCTATGCAGCACGTTGCACATCTCAATTTTAGTACCGCGCAAAGCCTTGTCATACGAATACTTCTTTATTGTCGCCAACTTTATGTAATATTGAGCCTTCAAGTCTTGATACATATTCGGATTGTAGCGAGAAGTTCCGCCACCATATCTGTAGAAGTACACGTTGTCCTCAATGATTACATACTTCGATATGGTCGGAAAAATGCACATATTAAGCAACAAGTCTTCGCCCATCTTAAACCCTGACGGTTTTAAATCGGGATTATCAAAAAGTTGTCTTTTGTACAATTTACCCCATAAAGCTACGTTGAGAATATTCTTTCCGAAAAAGGAAATAAAGTAGTCGTCAAATAATTCCGGCGTGGTTATCTCCTTATACTTATTAGCGCATAAATGCTTTGCCAAGGCATATCTCCCCAACACCCTTGTGATACTACCTTCTACTACATCCGCATTTGTTTGCACGGCACATTCCAGTAGTTTCTCAATAGCAGTATCCGATAGCCAGTCATCTGAATCGACAAAGCACAAGTAGTCGCCATGAGCTGCGGCAATTCCTCGGAATCTTGAGACATCCACCCCTGCATTTTTCTCGTTGTTCAAAACTACAATTCTATCATCGCGCTTGCCGTAGTCCTGCAATTTTACAAGCGTCTTGTCCTTCGAAGCATCGTTGACTGTGATTATCTCCAGATTGGAGTACTTTTGCGACAACACACTTTTCAGACATTTGTCTACGCACTTCTCCGCGTTGTAACACGGAATAATTACAGATACTAAATTATTCGTCCCGTTACCCTTGCTGTCATTCATAAACCGGTCAGGCCTCGCAAACTCTCCAAGCGCAGGCATCAGATAAAAAAAGAAGCGTGAGAGTCTGTACTGCTGCCCATTCCACGACTTGAGGCCTTCGCATTGCCCGAATTGGTAGAACGAGCAAACGCAGAGACCTCACGCCGAATATGACAACAACACTTGGAGTGTTCACACACTCCAAGTACCACTATTAGCATATCCAGGAGGCGTCTACCGTTTGCTGCATCCTTGACCAATTCTGAAAGTTGCGAAGTTCCAAGTCGCCAAGAATGAGCGTTTAGTAACGCTTCATATATGTCTCGAAGATCCGGCCGGGTAACACACCCGACGCGAACTTCGCCACAAATTTATGAAATTTTAAAATGCGCAGCAAAATTTTTCGGTTTATATGACACAATTTTTCATAATATCTTTCAACTGATAACGAAATGGCCTCAATAAAAGTAAAATTCCGACCCTCGACAGTGTCAGATCGCGAGGGAACAATCTATTACCAAATCACCCACGCCCGAAAAGTACGACAAATCTCATCCGCCCTCAAAATATTTCCGCACGAGTGGGACGACAAGCACTCGGCAGTTATCGTCAACTCAGAATCAGAGAGAGCGACAGAAATACACGCCGCCCGAGAACAAGTCCGCTTCGACATAAAGCGGATTACTAAAATCATCCGAGTGCTCGACGGCAGAGGATTGAACTACACAGCCGAAGACATCGTCGATGAATACATCCGCCACTTGCGCGAATACTCATTATTTAATTATATGCAGTCATTGATCGCCGCACTAAAGCGATGCGACCGTATTCGCACCGCCGAGACATACACATCGGCGCTCAACAGCGTGAAGCGCTACCTCGGCGGCCGCGACATAATGCTCGACTCCATAACCTCGGAGACGATACAAGCCTACGAAGCCCACCTCAAATCGCGCGGCAACACGCCCAACACCACGTCATTCTATATGCGCATCCTCCGCGCCGTCTACAACAATGCCGTGGCAAACAACATCATCGAAAACCGCGAGCCATTCCGAAAAGTATTCACCGGGCTGGAGAAGACCGCCAAGCGCGCATTGCCATTGTCGGCAATCAAAATCATCAAGAATATGAACCTGTCACACGATCCCAATGCAGCCTTCGCACGCGACATATTCATGATGAGTTTCTACCTCCGCGGCATGAGCTTCATCGACATGGCCTGCCTGCGCAAATCCGACCTCATCGGCAGCCACATCATCTACCGCCGCCGCAAGACCGGCCAACGCCTCACCATCTGTTGGACTAAGGAGATGCAAGCCATCCTTGACAACTATCCCGACAACCACGGAGAATACCTGCTGCCGATCATAACGAAAGCTACTGTAAATCAACGGAGGATGGCCCGCAACGTCGGCGAACGCATCAACCGACATCTGAAGCAGATTGCCCTGCGAGCCGGTATCGCCGGTCCGCTGACACTGTACTGCGCCCGCCACAGCTGGGCATCAGCCGCCAAAGCCAAAGGAATCCCCGTGAGCGTGATCAGCGAAGGCCTCGGGCACGACTCCGAAGCCACCACACGCATCTACCTCGCCGAGCTCGACACCTCCGTCGTCGACAAAGCCAACAGCCTGATAATCGGCAGCCTAAAATAACAAATTATTTCGTCCCGGTTCCTGAAGGGAAAAAGAGGGTGTTGCAACACCCTCTTTTTCTCTTACCATTATACAAATCTCTTTGTAAGAGATACTTATC
>CALKKU010000166.1 GCA_937995285.1 uncultured Bacteroidales bacterium
TGAAAGTCCCCACCGAGGAAGAAGTTGCCGCAGGCCTTGCATCGGTTGATGCCGAAACCATCGAACCCTACAAGGAAGAACTGAAAGACGAACCCCTGATTCCGTCGCTGCCCGCTCCCGGTGCCATCGTATCGGAAACACACAACGCTCAGTGGGATGCCACCGAATTTGTTCTCTCCAACGGCGTACACGTGATCGTGAAGCCCACCAACTTCAAGGAAAATGAAATCAAGTTCGAAGCAATCGCTCGCGGCGGTTACTCGTCGTTCCCCGAAAGCGCTGCCGACAACATCATCTTCATGCCCTACGCAATGGGCAACTACGGTCTGGGTACTTACACCAACACAGACATTAAGAAGTATCTGCAGGGCAAGCAGGCTGCTGTCAGCTTCAACGTCAACGCATTCTACCGCGAATTGACCGGTTCGAGCAACAAGCAGGATCTCGCAACACTCTTCGAACTCCTCTACGCTCACTTCACCGAATATACCATCAACGAAGACGAGTTCGCAGCCGCTCAGAATATGATTTCGGGCGTACTTGCCAACCAGGAATCGACTCCCGACTTCGCATTCGGTCAGCTCGTTCACAACACCCTCTTCACCGCTGTTGCAGAACAGCAGATCACTACCGCCGCTATCAAGAAGGCCGACTGCGCCGGCACCGTGGCTCTTGCCAAGGCTCTGCTCGCCAATGCCAAGGACTTCACATTCAACTTTGTCGGTAACATCGACATGGATGTGTTCAAGCCTCTTATGCTCCAATACCTCGCTACTTTGCCCGTCGACGGACAGTCGATCGGCTACGTACAGAACGCAGGCTTCGAGCCCGCCGACGGTTCGGAAGTGACCGAAAAGTCGATGGTTATGTCGACTCCTCAGGAATGGGCATTCTTCATGGTAGGTGCCAAGGAAGAATACACAGCTAAGAACCAGGTCATGGTATCGATGCTGTCGCAGATTCTCAGCAACCGCCTGCTCAACAAGGTGCGTGAAGAAATGGGTGCTACCTATTCAATCTTCGCCGGCGGCAACCTCCGTCGTCAGATCGACCGCAACGTGATGATTCAGATTCCGTTCCCCTTCAAGCCCGAAATGAAGGCTGAAGTAATCGACGCTGTCAATGAAATCATCGAAGGTCTCGGCAAGGAAATCACTGCTGAAGAACTCGGCAAGGTTCGCGAATATCTCGTGAAGGAAGCTACAGCTTCACTCGAAGAGAACGAAGACTGGTCGGGCGCTATCTCGGCTACCGCACTCAACGGTGTCGACACATTCAACGGCCGCGAAGATGTCATCAACTCTATCACCGTTGACGACCTTACCGCGATGTGGCGTGAAATTCTCTCGCAGAACAACCGCCGCCTCATTCTCCTCAGCCCCGAAGCTGCCGAATAAGAAATAATCTCTATAAGCAAAAAGCGGACGTCCCGACCGGGATGCCCGCTTTTTTTGTTTTGGTATGAATGAAAAATAATTGCTAACTTTGCAGCACTGCGAGATGATTCGGATATGTGGAATATCGCGATGACAGTCTCCCGACAAATGTTTTTCCGGTTTAACCTGATCCACCCTACAGCTTTTTGGAATACCCTTCAGTGATGACAGAATCATCGCTGTGAATTTGTGCGCCATGCCTCGTCGAAAGGTATCGGCGCTTTGTGTCGTATTCATTTATTACATAACTATTAATACAATCATTACAAATGTCAAAAACGATTTTACCGCTTGCGACTTTTGTCCTGCTGTTTGGTTCGAATGCAGTGGCTCAGACACCTCTCAGTGTCTCAATAGAGCAGTTGTTTGAGATGGCCGACGAGCACAATGCCGATATTCGCGCGCAGCAACAAGCAGTAGATGTAGCCCGTCAGCAAGTGAAAGAGGCTCGATCAGGACGGTTGCCGCAAATCAATGCCTCGCTGTCGCTCAGCTACTTGGGCGACGGGACAATACTCGATCGCGATTTCTCGAATGCTATGCGCGACCGTCTGCCTCACTTCAGTAATAATCTCGGAGTGGAATTGTATCAGCCAGTGTATACAGGCGGTGCAATTTCGGGCGGTATAGCGGCTGCCGAGACCGGTGTGTCAATGGCCGGTACGGGGCTTGACGCTTCGCGCAACGGAGTGCGTATGGCCATTGTAGAGAATTTTCTGCGGTTGGCCAAGAGCCGCAATCTGCTGCAAGTGTATGACGAGAACATAAGCCTTACAGAGAAATTGCTTGGAGAGATGCAAGCCAAGTGCGAGCAAGGAATTGTGCTGAAAAACGACATCACGCGCTACGAACTGCGATTGTCGACGCTCCGCTACGATAGGCTTGAAATCGCCAATTCGATCGATGTATGCAATGCGAATTTGCGTTCATTGACCGGACTTAGAGGTGATGTAGACGTGTTGCCTGTCGGAGCCGACAATGTAGCAGTGTCGGCAGGTACGGAGGCCGATTGGATTCAATCGGCGGGCGCAAATGCTCCTCAACTGCGTATGTACGATCATCAGATGTCGGCCGAGCGGACTGCTCGACAAATCACCCACGCGGATTATCTGCCTAAGGTGGGTATCATAGCAGGGGACAGTTTCCAAGGCCCGATAACGTTTGAGGTGCCGGCTATCAACAAGAACTACAATGCGTGGTTTGTCGGAGTGAACGTGAAGTGGAATATCTCGTCGCTGTTCACTACAGCCAAGTCGACCCGTCGACACGATATGGAAATCGGTCGCCTGCAGGATGCGAAGGTGTCGGAGACGGAATCAGTCACTCGTAAGATTCACGAAGCGTACACGCTCTATAATCAAGCCGTTGAGCGGCTTGAAATCGAGAAGAAAAATGTTCGGTTGGCCGATGAAAACTACGCGGTGGTGTCAAATCGATTCGACAATCAACTTGCATTGCTCACCGACATGCTCGACGCTTCGAATGCTCGCCTCGATGCCGGCGTGCGATTGGTCAATGCCGCTATCTCGGCACAATTTTATTATTATCAACTTCATTATCTTGCAGGAACACTTATATCGTTATGAAACAGAAAACACGTCGTACACTCCAGAATATCGGAGTGGTAATCCTTATACTCCTCGGCTTTGCATGGATCGGATTTAAATTCATAGGATTCACGTCATCGACTTACACCGATAATGCTCAGGTATATCAGCGCATAGTACCGGTGAACAGCCGTATACAGGGCTTTGTGAAAGAAGTGCGGTTCGACGATTTCACGCCGGTACATAAGGGCGACACGCTCGTAATAATTGAGGATGCCGACTTCCGTTTGCAACTGGCACAGGCTAATGCCAATCTGCAAAATGCCACTGCGGGCAAGGAAGCCGCTTCATCGGCCGTGTCGACATCGAACAATGACGTCAGGGTAAATGATGCAGCCATAGCAGAGGTGAAAGTGTTGCTTGCCAATGCCAAACGCGACCTCGACCGCTATGCGGCATTGCTGCGACAGGAATCGGTGACGCAACAGCAGTATGATGCCATTGAAACCAATTATCTCGCCTTGCAGGCAAAGTATGAGACGTTGACGCGACAAAAGAATTCTACCGGTCTTGTAGCTCAGCAGCAGACACATCGTCTCGGACAGAATACAGCCGGACTTGAAGCCGCCGAGGCGGCTGTAGAATTGGCTCGGCTCAACTTATCGTACACTATCATTACGGCACCTTGCGACGGCTTTACATCGCGTCGCGGTATACAGCCGGGGCAGTTGGTGCAGCCGGGGCAGGCGTTGCTGTCGATTGTCGATACCACTGCGACCTGGGTGATTGCCAACTACAAAGAAACCCAGACATCGCGTATGGCTATCGGCGATAGTGTCGCCATTGAAGTCGATGCCGTGCCGGGTGTGAAATATCGCGGTGTGATTGAGACAATTTCCAACGCGACCGGTGCGAAGTATTCACCGATGCCGCAAGACAATTCTACGGGCAACTTTGTGAAGGTAGAGCAGCGCATTCCGGTGAAGATACGGTTTGTCAATGCCGGCGATGCTTCCGATATGAGCTGTCTTCGTTCGGGTATGAATGTGGAATGTAAAGTACTGAAGTGATGGGACACGCCCCCGGACCGCTTTTGATGACGCGCCTGTTGATGTATCGCAACGGCGTGCCGCGACGGTTGCGATTTTGGCTTATAGTCATGTTCGCGCTGTTCTACCAACTCTCGGGCGGTGTATATCTTGCCGCTTTGAGCCAGATGGTGGGCGAGCTCGCTTTCCTGAGCGAGGATGTGACTATGGCCGGCTACTGCTCGCTGATAGGCCTTAATATGATATTCCCGATACTGTTCAGGTGGAAATTCTTTCTTTACACGCGTCAGTTGTTTTTTGTGTCGAGTATCGGCGCGATTGTTTGTGCCGTGGCGGCGATGTATGCTTCGGTACCATGGGTGCTGTGGCTCATCTGTCTGTTGGCCGGCTACTTCAAGATGATGGGGATGTTCGGCTGTATGAGCACGGTGCAGCTCAATATCACCCCGACGCGCAACTTCGCCGTGTTCTTCCCCGTAGTGTACATTCTTGTATGCGGCGCCATTCAGTTGTCGGGGATAATGACGGCTGTAGTTACGTATTGGTTCAGTTGGCGCTACGTATATCTTATCGTCATCGGATTGATGATTATAGTCGACGGCATCACTTACTTTATGATGAAGCCCGACCATCGTTCGGGGCCGTTTATTCCGCTGAAAGGAATCGATTGGACGGGACATCTGCTATGGACCGCCATGAGTGTGGTCGGTACGTGGATATTCACTTTCGGCGAGCACTATGATTGGTGGGACAGTTATCAGATATGGTATGCGACATGGCTGTTCATCGCGTTGCTTGTCACGACCGTCGTGCATACTCGTTTTAAGAAAGATCCGTTCATTTCGTTGAAGGCTTTTTGCTATCCGGCGACCGTGTCGCTATTGTTGATGCTGTTCTGCATAGCCGTGATAGAGTCGGCTTCGCATGTGCTGCAACCGGTGTTTATGAATGTAGTTGCCGGTTATGACTATTTCACTATGGTGAATTTCAACTATCCGCAACTTGCCGGCGTGGTTGCCGGGGCGATACTGGCATACTATTCGATTGTGAGGCTGAAGTGGAGGTTGAACACTTATTTCTTTGTGTGCTTTGTGCTCGTCACGTTCTATGTGCTTGCTTCGTATTTCCTGATTGATCCGGCTACGGAGGCCCGGCAGTTCTACATACCGCTGTTTGCCCTCGGTATGGCTACGATTATGATGGAGTCGGGTGCAACATATTTGTTGTCGCAGGCTATTCCGTTTCCGCATTTCTTTATGAATATAACGATCATAGGCTTTGTGCGATGCGGTTTCGGGACATCGGCTGCAGGAGCTGCCGTTGAGCGACTGTTTGCATGGGCGCTTGGCAAGGATATGATGCTTACGTCGGCCGATGTGGCTGCACCGGCAATGAGCGAGCAGTGGTTCTCGCAGTACTTCACGGCTCAGAATATGATGATTGCGGTCAAGGAGTGTTTGGGCTATTTGGCTCTGTTTGGCGTTGCCATGTCGCTCATAGTACTGTTGTCGCGGTATCGTACGTCGGCGAAACGTTTCGTGCCGAAGATTTCGGCTGTGGCCGGTTGGATTCGTAATTCGCACAAAGCGGCTGATCCGACATTGAGATAATAGAACAGCGAGGGACGCCGGTTGACGCCCCTCGCTGCTTTTACGATGCTGTGTGCGGCGGGCGGGCCACAGGCTCGCCCCTACGGTTCAGCGTGATGTTTAGTGATTTTCTTTGCGCTTGGTGAGCTGGCGGTCGAGGGCTTCGAGGGCCAGGTCGACGGCTTCTTCGAAGGAGTCGGCTGTCTTGTCGGCTACGACGTCGTCGTGCTGCGGCACGCTGATCTTGACGATTACCTGCTTGTTCATAGCCGTTTCGGGCTTTACGACTTTCAAGGTTACGTCGACGTCGGAGATCGAGGTATGGTGGCGGGCGAGCCTGTCGGCTTTCTTATTGATGAAGTTGACCAGCTTTTCGCTTACTTCAAAATGAATTGCTTGAATACGTGCTTCCATAAATTAACCTTTCTTTTGTGCGCGTGGATGCGCAAGTTCGTAATTATGTTTTAGTTCACTGAAGGAGAGATGTGTATAGATCTGGGTCGTGGCCAGCGAGGCGTGCCCGAGCAGACGCTGCACGGCCGTGAGGTCGGCTCCGTTGTTGAGCATGTCGGTGGCGAATGAGTGGCGCAGACGGTGCGGCGTGGGCAGTACGGCGGTGGTATCGGCAAACTCTTCCTTGACGATGGCGTTGAGGTGGCGATAGGCGAGCGGCAGGCCGTTGTCGCGGACGAAGAATTGCTCGGCGGCATCGGAGGGGCGCAAGGCGCGATAGCGTGTGATGAGGTCGGAGAGTTCGCGTCCGAAGGGTATGATACGTTCTTTATTGCGCTTGCCGAGGACTTTGAGCTCGCCTGTGGCGGTGTTGACGTCGACGTCGAGCAGCGACAGCAGTTCGGATGCTCGCATACCGGTGGAGTAGAGCATGTCGATGATGAGCCGGTCGCGAACTTGTGTGAAGTCGCCGAGGTCGATGGCGCTGTCGAGCACGCGCTTGGTGTCGGCTGCGGCTACGATGCGCGGCAACTGCTTGGGCAGGCGTCCCGACGACAGTTCGCGTGCGGGATTTACGGTGAAGTCGCGGCGTGTCATCAGGTAGTTGTAGAATGCACGCAGGGTCTGTATCTTGCGGCGGATGGTGCGCTGTGTGATGCCCCGGCGCGAGAGGTTGGCAATCCACAGTCGCAGGTCGTTGGTCTCAACTGCGGCGAGGTCATAGTCCTCACCCTTAACGGCTTGCATGAATGTGTTCCATTGCTTCAAGTCGTAGGTATATGACAAAACGGTGTGTGCCGAAAGATTCAGCTCACACCGTATGTATGTCTTGAAAGCGTCAAACAACTCATTCATGGTTATGACTCGACCGAGGATATGATTGCCTCTGCGGTCGATGCCACGAATTTAGTTATTTGTTTTCAGTCTTCCAAATAAAATCGGGAGAATTTATCGAAAAATCGCTTTTTCGATAATCGAGAGGTGGAAGAATTATTCTTCTACCGAACGAAGCTTCTGCACGTAAACAGCCTTCATCATCTTCTTGCGGTTGGTGACTGAGGGCTTCTGGAAAGCCTGACGGCTGCGGAGTTCCTTAACGATACCTGTTTTTTCGAATTTACGTTTGAATTTCTTGAGAGCACGTTCGATGTTCTCGCCTTCTTTTACTTGTACGATGATCATATTTTTGTTGTTAATTTTTTAGTTTCTTATATGTTGGCGCTAATACATTTAGCGGCGCAAAATTACGCATATTTTTTTGAATGACAAAAATTTCAAGCGATTTTTGATTCAAAATTTTTCTGAGTGCGGCGTCAGTCACCCATAGTGCGGAGAAACTCGTCGTTGTCGCGTGTGCGTTCCATGCGGTCGCGGATAAATTCCATAGCTTCGATGGAGTTGCGGTCGCTGAGGAATTTGCGGAGAATCCACATACGGCTGAGCGTCTCGCTGCGCAGGAGCAGGTCGTCGCGGCGGGTGCTCGATGCGGGGATGTCGACGGCGGGG
>CALKKU010000167.1 GCA_937995285.1 uncultured Bacteroidales bacterium
CTGATAACCAATGGTATGATGACCACTACGGCCGACGATATAATGACGAAGCGCACGGTCGAATCCTGATCAATGCCCATGAAATTGACCGAGCGGAATATCATGGCCACCGACAGTATGGGCAGGAAATGCAGCAGGGTGAGGTCGGTGGGCAGCACATTGGCGACGAAGCGATACAGACCTACAATCGCCACCATATAGATGACGAAGAGGAACACCTTGTCGAGGTTGATGCGGCCGTCGATGTTGGACGGCAATACCATTTCGAGCACCATACGGCCGATGTAGAGCGACACGAACAGTGCGCCGACGATGGCTATAGCGTTCTCAACGACGGTCAGAAAGCCGAGGCCGTGAACGTAGAACAGTCGGAAAAATTCGGATACGGCCACCACGGCAAGCCACGGGTAGAAGCCGCGACGCTGCACCACCTCCGGTGCGGTCGCCGCCGCGGATATGTCTTCCCATCCCCGCTTGGGCGAGAGGATGAGTTGCAATAGTTGTTTGATAAACGGCCACATTCCTTGCTTTGACTTTAGGACTACAAAGTTAGCAAATTCCACCAATTGTTTAAGTGTTTTTTTGTAAATTTGCAGTTGAAATGTTTTTACACAACTACAACACAACACGAAAATGATACGTACAATTCTATCCATAGCCGGCAAGCCCGGACTTTACAAACTCGTAAGCAGCGGCCGCAATATGCTCATCGTTGAGTCGCTCGTCAACGGCAAGCGCATCCCCGCTTACTCGCACGACAAGGTGATTTCGCTCGGCGACATCGCCATCTACACCATGGGCGAGGACAAGCCCTTGGCCGAAGTGTTTGAACTTGTGAAGGAGAAGAACGGCGGTCAGCCGGTAGACCTCAAACAGTTCAAGAACGACACCGAGATGCGCGAATACTTCGCAACAATCCTGCCCGACTTCGACAACGACCGCGTGTACAACACCGATATCCGCAAACTTTTCCAGTGGTACAATATGCTCCTCGCAGCCGGCATTACCGAATTTGTAGCCAAGGAAGCCGCACAGGTCGAAGAAGCTGCCGAAGCAGAGAACACCGAGGCTAAAGGCGAATAACCGATGGCTGCCGACCGACCTCTGATTCTCATCACCAACGACGACAGCATTGCCGCTCCGGGCGTGTTGCGCTTGGCCGATTGTATGCCTGCCGAAGCAGATGTCTACATCGTAGCCCCGGCGCGTCCGCAGTCGGGGCAATCGTCGGCGCTGAGTGTCAACACGCCGCTGCGCATCACCTCGCTGCCCGACTACAACGGCGCACGCCGCTTCACCGTTAGCGGCACTCCGGCCGACTGCGTCAAGTTGGCTCTGTCGGCCATAGTACCGCGTCGCCCGACGCTCGTGCTCGCCGGCATCAACCACGGCTCCAATTCGGCTTGCAATGTCGTCTACTCCGGTACTATGGGCGCCGTGCTCGAAGGCTGCACGCTCGGTATCACCTCGGCCGGATTCTCGCTGCTCGATCACTCTATGGAGGCAGACTTCAGCCGCTCGATGCCGTTCATCCGCAGCATTGTGGAGCAGTTGCTCGCAGAGCCGCTGCCTGCCGGCGTCTGCCTCAATGTGAATATGCCGGCCGATGTCGACCCCGCAGGCGTCGTCACTTGCCGCGCCGCTCGCGCTCACTGGACTGACGAATACGAACGCTATGTCGATCCCTCGGGCAATCCTTTCTATTGGCTCACCGGTCGCCTGGTCAATGATGAGCCCGAAGCTGACGACACCGATGAATACTGGCTCGCAAAGGGTTACATAACCGTAGTGCCCGTGGGCAACGATATGTCGCGCACCGACAGCATCGCAGCCGTGTCAAAACGATTCGACCGATGATAGAGGACGAAAGCGACAAGCATCTCGGCGAGCGTCTTAGCACCATGCAGATGGTGAAGCGTCGCCTCTTTGCGATGCGCAACGGCGTCGTGGCTGATTCGCTGCGCCGCGCCGGATGTCCCTACCGTATAATATTTGGCGTGAATGTGCCGCAACTCGGCGAGATTGCCGCCGAGTTCGGACCTTCGGCCGAACTGGCTGAAAGTCTGTGGGCTGATGATGCCATGCGCGAGAGTTTCGTACTTGCCACAATGCTCTATCCTGTCGACAGACTCACCATCGAACACGCTCGCGCACTTGCCGACCGCGCCCGTTGGAGCGAAGATGCAGATATGCTGTGCTTCAAACTATTCAAGCGCACAGCATTCGCACCGCAACTCGCCGCCGAACTGACAGCCTCCACCGATCGCCTGCATCGCTATGCAGGTCTGCGACTTTATTTCAACATCGTAAGCACACACGCCGCTGAAGCGCTCCGTGCCGCCGAGGCCGAAGCCGCTCGTCCCGACGCCCTCACCGGCCTCGCCGCCATGCTCGCCGAAGAAGCCCGCTTCATCCTCGGCGAGGAATGATTTAATCCATAAAAGCAGTACGTTTTCTTGCCGATAACGGCAAGAAAACGTAACTTTGTAAGTGCGATTTTTATTTTTCATGCCGCAAGATATGGATTATATTTCAGTAAAAGAATATGCCCTCTCAAGAGGTGTTGCAGAGCGAACAGTCCGAAATTATTGCGTTCAGGGCAAACTGCCGGGAGCCGTGCTTATCGGTAAAACGTGGAGTATTCCTGCCGATGCGCCATTGCCCGGTCGTGTAAATGCCCGAAATAGGATTTCTCCGTTGCTGAAAACTTTGATGGAGCAGAAAGATGCTAAAATGAAGGGCGGAATATATCATCGCACACAGGTAGACCTTACATATAATTCAAACCATATCGAAGGAAGTCGATTGACCAAGGAACAGACGCGGTATATATTCGAAACCAATACGATAGGTATTTCCGACGTCGCCGTAAAGGTCGACGATATAATAGAAGCCACTAATCACTTTCGCTGCATTGACTTTATAATCGACCGTGCTACTGAGCCGTTGACCGAGAGTATGATTAAACAACTTCACGGCATTTTGAAATCCGGCACATCCGACGCCTCAAAGGATTGGTTTGCTGTCGGCGAGTATAAGCGGTTGCCTAATGAAGTGGGGGGGATGGAAACCGTCGGGCCTAAGAAGGTGGGAAGTGCAATCCGTGCTTTGCTCAAAGAATATCACTCAAAAAAGCATATTGTGTTGGCCGATATTCTCGACTTTCACCAACGTTTTGAGGCGATACATCCGTTTCAAGACGGCAGCGGACGAGTCGGCCGCTTGGTAATGTTCAAAGAATGCTTGCGCTGCAGCATAGTACCGTTTATCATCACCGACGAACTCAAGATGTATTATTACCGAGGCCTGCGCGAATGGCAGCACACTCCGGGCTACCTCACCGACACCTGCCTCACAGCCCAAGATCATTATAAAGCGCTTCTCGACTACTTCAAAATACGCTATTCCGAAAAATTGTAAAAAATTACATAATTTCGGAATAGCGCTGACGGAGACAATGGTAAAACCTTTGGATAAAAATCCATACGATGGAAAAATTCTGTGAAATACAGAGGATTACAGCGGCCTTGAAAAAAGCACTCCAAGAACTGAAGAAGTAATAGCCGGCAAGAAGAAATTCAATACTTTTGATATATTGATTGACGAGTTGTAGAGCGCTGGCGTAAACGCCTAAGATCGATAAATCGCAATTTACCTCTGACGGCCTGACCGAGACCTGCCCGTTCATCAGCAGTGGCAGCAGCTTGTCACGCTTCGCAGTTAATGCTTCAATTTCATTTCTGTTGGAAATTAAATTAGCGGCGATATTTCCAAATGTCAAAGCCGGGACGAAATGAGCATTAGATGAAGGGCTTAATAACCATATACCTTTTAAGTCTTTGTCGGATAGATGTCCGACTGTTGAACCTTTGGCATTTTGCTCTTTCGCTTTTATGTATGGTGCAATTTCAAACAATACTTGTAGTGCTGAAATTTGGTTATCCTCTTTTCTACGAATTCTCACGCTACGTTGATTAAGATATGCTTTGTCATCACTCCATAAATTCATATGGAAGTTGCCATCCATTCCAATCAGCAAATCTCCTTTTGCTAATTTGTATTTTGAATCTGCAATCTCGGTTGAAAAGGCAGATGTAGTGCCATTAAGAATATCCCTGATACGAACAACAGGAATAGCGGTTTCATCCTCAACAAATAATTCCGTTGAGAAAGGGAAGCCATATTGAACTTCCACACCATCAAAGAGATTGACTACCTCCCATCCATCGGGTATCTCGCGTTTAAGTTTTTCGCTATACACCATCTTGCCGCCGGAGGACTTGTAGGGCTTGCCGTCGCTGTCGGGGAAGTCGAATTGCACGAACCAGTAGTCGTAGAGCTGACGAGCCATCGCCTCTAAATTGCGATTTAGCGGTAGAAATGGCGGCGTGATGTGGTATATTAGGGGTAAAAAACACCAATGAAAGAGGCTATAATTGATGGGGTGATTGCCAAAATGGGCGGTTGCCTGTCGCCTCAGCAACTATATGAGTTGCGAAAGGCTTTGAATGATGAGCTTAACGACTATGAGTTGGTCGTTGCCCCGAATAAATCGGAACGAACGCAGAGAGCCAATCAGGAGTTGCTGGCAAGTTTTATTTCTGCTAAAAGGATTGAGGGTTGCTCGGAGAAGTCGTTGCGATATTATGAGAATACAATATCGCTGTGGCTGACGACGACGGTAAAGGAACTGCGTGAGGTGCAGACCAACGACATTCGCGCTTATCTTGCGCGGTTTCAGCAGGAACGAGGGTCGAGCAAAACCACTATCGACAATATCCGCCGCATATTTTCAAGTTTTTTCTCGTGGCTTGAAGATGAGGACTATATCGTGAAAAGTCCTGTAAGGCGCATTCACAAAGTGCGGTCGGAGGTGACGGTAAAAGAAACCATCAGCGATGAGCAATTGGAAACGTTGCGTGACAGTTGCACCGAACTGCGCGACTTGGCTATGGTTGATTTTCTCGTTTCCACCGGAGTGCGTGTCGGGGAACTTGTGAACATCAACCGTGCAGACATCGACTTCAACGAGCGGCAATGCGTGGTGCTTGGCAAAGGCAATAAGGAGCGCACGGTGTATTTCAACGCACGAGCCAAGGTGCATCTGCAAAACTATCTGGCATCGCGTACAGATAGCAACAAGGCTCTGTTTGTATCGCTGTCCGCCCCGCATACACGGCTGACAATTAGCGGTGTAGAAACCCGCGTGCGGCAGCTCGGCAAGGCGGCTAAAGTGTGCCGCATTCACCCGCATAAATTCCGTCGAACCCTTGCCACAATGGCCATTGACAAGGGCATGCCCATAGAGCAGGTGCAGCGGCTGCTTGGCCACACAAAAATCGACACCACACTGCATTATGCAATGGTTAATCAAAACAACGTGAAAATCGCGCACCGCAAATACATTGTATAGCAATAATTTGAGTAACTTTGTGGAAATTTTCCATAAAGCATGAAACTCAAAGATATTGCAGACTACGTTATAGACAAGGTTTCGAGTGATGAAATATCACTTGAAGAATATGTCACGACAGATTCCCTGCTTCAGAATAAAGAAGGGCGTGTTTGTGCAACGAACATGCCTCCAGAGCCATGTTCTCTGACCAGATATGAAAGGGGTGATGTGTTGATTGCCAATATACGTCCATACTTGAAAAAAATATGGTACGCTGATTGTGAAGGAGGTTGCAATGCTGATGTCCTCGTGTTTCGCGCAAAGCAAAACCACTCCTCTGCATTTTTGTATGCGGTCTTGATGCAAGACTCTTTCTTTGATTATGCTATGAAAGGTGCAAAAGGCAGCAAAATGCCTCGTGGTGATAAAGAACAGATGATGAGATATGAGATACCGGCACTGCTTTCAAGTGAAGAAAGCATCGGTAATTTTGTGCTTAACATCGACACTAAAATTGCGCTTAATCGGGAGATAAATCGCAATTTAGAGGCGATGGCTCGTCAGCTCTACGA
>CALKKU010000168.1 GCA_937995285.1 uncultured Bacteroidales bacterium
GACAGCCACGAAATCACGTATATGCCCACTGCGGCCGACGAAGTGAGCCGCTCGCTGACCAACTTCATCAAGGAAGGCCGACGCCTGCAAGAGCTGGGCATTGCGCACCCCAACATTGTGAAAATCAACGAAGTGTTCGAGGCCAACAACACGGCTTACTACGTTATGGAATATCTCGAAGGCGAGACACTCTACGATATGGTGCAACGCGTCGGCAAGCTCGATGAAGCCACAACAGAGCGCTACCTGCGCCCCATTGCCGAGGCCGTGTCAATGCTCCACAGCAAGAAACTCGCCCACTATGACATAAAGCCGCTCAACATCATCATCAACCGCACCGACAAGGGCGACCGCCCGGTGCTGATCGATTTCGGCCTGGCCAAGCACTACGACCACGAAGGCAACGCCACCTCTACCAACAGCGGCGGCGCCTACTCGCCGGGCTATGCACCGGCCGAGCAGTATGCAGGCTTGAAGTCATTCACCCCCGAAGCCGATGTATATGCCTTGGCGGCAACGGCTCTCTACTGCCTCACAGGCAAGACGCCGGCCGACGCCTTCAAGTTCAAGACTTCGGACCTCCCCGCTCTGCTGCCCGACGCTTCTGAAAAGACGCGTGCGGCGATAGCGCACGCCATGCAGCTGCGCGGCGAAGACCGCCCGAACAATGCGAGCCGCTTTGTCGACGAAATGTGGGGCAATGTAAATCCCGCAGCCACTCCGGCCGCAAAAGCCGACGTCGATCCCAATGCCACACAACGCATCAAAAAGGCCGACCCGAACATCCGCGCTCCGAAGCCTCCCAAACCGCCGACGCCCTCCAATAATACGTGGATATGGATCGTCGTGGCAATTTTGGCAGCCGTGGCCATCGGTGGAGGCGCCTACTATTTCTTCGGTCGCTCGGGCGGCGGTCTCACCGTCGACGACGACATGGAGATGAACGACACAATTGCCGCAGACGACAATTGGCGCGACTCCGTAGCCACCGACCTCACCGAAGTCAAGATTGAACAGAACGAAGAAACGACGAAGCCGGATAATACAAAACCCGAGGAAAAACCCGCCGAAACGGCTCAGACAACCAATCAATCGACATCGACGCAGCGCGTGACGCCGGCCGGCAATGCTTCCGCCGAAAGCAACCGACGCGAACCGAGCGGCACAATCAGCCGCGTGTGGTTCGACCACAATGTGAAGCAAGGCGGCAAGACTGGTATGCGCATCCACGTCAACTTCACGGTCAACGATATGGCCGGTCAGGAAGTGGTGGTATGGGCATGGTTCTACGAGCACGGCTCGTCGCTCGACGGACCCGACGGCGATGCAATCCTGGTGAACGCTTCGAAGTCAATCACTTCATCGCCGCAGACAGTATCGGACTGCACGCTGTTTGTCCCCTACTCGCAGTTCAAGAATCTGTCGGCCGGCAATCACACCATCGACGTGCAGGTCGAACTCGACAAGAATCGAACCACCGAATTTGCCCGCCGCAACGGCAACTTCGTTGATATTAATAAGTAATTCCGACAATATTACACCGTCAACATGTAGGGACGTGCCTTCGGCACGTCTGCGATTGTTCCGTACCCAATTAATTATTTCACAGCACATTACGCATTAAAGGCATGCGAAACGCATGCCGCTACGTCTGCGGCCTTATATCAACCGACATTTCTCAACGTTTACTGCGTAATTAATTGAATTATAAATATATAAACGCCGGGCGGGCCGAAGGCTCGCCCCTACCTACATTTGCCGGCTTTCCGCTGTGTGGACGTAGGCGCCGAGGTCGGGTGGCGTCGTGCGGCGGTTGCCGAGGATGTCAACGGCGGCTTCGGGTGCGGTGAGCGATGCGTCGCCGGCACCGATGGCCGGTGAATCGTCGTGCAGACGATAATCGAACACATAGTCCTCGCGGATGGTGTAGAACAGCGGATCTTCGCCCCAGATGCAGTTGATGAAATTGTCGTCGTCGCTGCCTTCGCTCTTGAGCAGGCATGAGCGCAGTGTTATGCTCGTGCCGGTGAGGTCGCCGTGCGATATGTCCGAGCCGAGTCCATATATTATGGTATTGGTGATGTCGGCACGTGTGTAGGGCAGGCCTGAGGCGTCGTCATCGTCGGCGTTGACATGTTCAAGAGTGAGCAACGGCCGCGAGATAGCCGTAAAGAGATAGTAGTTGGCTATCGTACACTGATTTATGATATGGCTGCCGCCATGGAGCAGCACGGCAGCCTCAGCGGCCTCGGCAAATTCGCAACCGTAGGCCGCGATGTCGGCATGGTAGACTTCGAGCGATGAACCGCCGCTGTTGCGCAGACGCGAATCAATCATCTTCAAAGACACCTCGCCGGGCTGTGCCAACGAGCCGTCGACTGTGACGCCCTGCACGGTGTTGATGACAGCGCTATGCGAGAGTTCGTTGTCGCGCGACGTCGATGTGAAAAACACGCCCTGCCATTGGCGCGACATGATGTCGAACGGAATCTGAGCGGCCACATACCCCGTGCGGTCGCCTCGGAATGTAATTTCCCGGTCGACGTCGCCAACAGCCTTGAGAGTGCCGCGAACGATCATCTTCGCCGCATCGTGGAACATCAGTTCAGCTCCGGGCTCAATGGTGAGTGTCGCGCCGGGTGCGACAACGAGTGAATCGGTTATGAGGTAGGGGCGGTTGGCCGTAAGTGTTGTATTCTCGGTGATAGTGACGGCGTCAAGGCGACGTACATCGCGTCCGGTAGCTGTGATTATCACTTTGCTGTCGACGCCGTTGGTGAGGAAATTGAGCGCGGCTTCGACCTTTACGGGCAAGTCGCTGTCCTTGTCGGGCAGCGTGGCTTCTACGAGGATGAATATCGAATCCTTGGCACGTATTTCCACATCGGAGAACTCCGTGCCGCTAAATCCGTCGACATTGAGACGGAACAGCGCGGCATCGGCGCCCGACAGGGCTATGCGCGATATATTGATGCCTTTGGAGGCACGATTGTACACGGTGAAACGATGCGTAGTGGTGGATTGGTCGGTGATGACTGTGCCCATTTTGAGGGTGTCGACCGAGAATGTCGGCTGATCGGAGGGCGACGTGGTGAAACCGTCCTCGATGCACGACGACAGCGACAAAAGCGGCACAAGAAACGCCGCAACGATAAGTAAACGAAGTGTTTTCATCACAAATTAAACGAAAAATCAATGAGAATATTATATCCACTCTCAAAACGCGCGAGCATCGAAAGATTCGGGGTTGGCTAAAAACTAAGCCGGACTCATTCTCACGAATGCGTCCGACTCTAACCTATGATTCACTTATTTGTTCTTTTCGATGCAAATATAGTGAAAATTTTTCTACTGCAAATAATGTTTTACAAAAAAATTGTAATAAATTTTATTTCATCACTAAAAACTTTTACTGCACGAGCACTCGACGGGCAAAATCGTCAACACTGACGATATACAATCCCGACGCAACATCCACTGTTGTAGAGCCTTGGGCCACGCGACCGGAGTAAACAACCGTGCCGTCGAGAGCATAAACGGTGGCATCGACCGCTTCATCGGCTTCGATAACAAGGACGCCTCCGCGACAGTATGCATCCCAGCGGTGGTAGTCGGCCACGGCATCGGGAACGAGACCCGAGAATGCGGTAGCTTCGATGTCGTCGATCATGAAGCGCTTGCCGGCGGTCTGCTCGATGCGCAGGCGCAGCGGACGCGACTGATTCACTACAAACGACTGCTGAACGTAGGCTGTCGATGAAACGGTGGCTGTGCCGACAGTCGTCCACGATTGTCCGTTGTCGACAGTGTACTGAAGTTCGTAGGTGGCAGCTTCGTCGCCGCTGAACAGGGCGGTCCACAGAGTGACGACGCCCATGCCGGTGAGATGTTCTTCGGCCATTTCGATGTTCGATGTGGCGGTCTTGCCCATACGGAGTGCCTGACGGCCGCCATGAGCCTTGTCGGATGTCCAGATACCGGCATCGACGCAATTCCACAGCGAGGCCGTGCCGCGATACTGATGAGCATTGTATGTTCCTGCGCCCGATGCGTCGGCTTCAAAGTCTTCACAGAAATTGAGCACGTCGGCCGCAACGCCTTCGAACTGCACGGCATCGGTCATATAGTCGCCTGAGCGAGCCACAAGAGCCGAAGTGTATGAACCGGCCTTGTCGGCGAGCATACGCAGGTAGATGCGCTCCTGTTCGGGATCGATAATAAGAGTTGTACCCCACTCGGCTTTGTCGACGGAGAGCTGGAAAGGCGCGGCAACAGTGAGCGTAATCTCGTTATCGATATTGACGGCATCAACGATGAGTTCGGCCGCTTCGGAGGGCTCGCCTACAGGAGCGGAGAAGCGCAGCAGGCCGTCGAAGAGGAATTCGATCGAGGGCTGCGGAGCGAGTGTGGTGACGCTGACCGTTTCCGAGGTGAGGTGTTGGCTCTTCACCACGTAGGTATATGTGGTGTTGGGTTCAAGGCCTTCGACAACATACGATTCGTCGGCGGCCTTGACCGAGCAAGGATATTCGTCGAGCGACACGCCGCCTTGTTGCACATCGAGGGTGTATTCGCCGTTGGCGTCGGCATCGCCGATGAATGACCATGTCGCAAGGAACGAATCGTCAGATATTGCTGTAACAGGGCCGACGGGCAGTGTGTTGATAGCCTTGGCTGTGAGATGCACGACCGACTTGAGCGAACCGGATGCCACGTAGAGGTCGGCGGCAAAGTCGCCGGCTGTCTGCGAAGTGAACGATACGGTGACCGGTGCGCCGGCGCTCGAATTGGCAGCCGAGCGGCTGACGGTAGAAGGCGTGGCTGTGAAGTGCGAGTCGTTGCACGAGAGTTTCACATCGTCGGTGAGGTTTGCGCCCTTGACGGTAAGTTCGTAAGTGCGGGCAACGCCTGTGACGGTGGTGCCGAGGTTGTGCGACGAACCGTTGACGGGATATATCAGTTCGGGTTCGACAGAGCCTGATTCGCTCCAAGCCATATCTTTCTTGTCACCCCAGATATATTCTACAAGTTCGGGATGATCGATGAAGGGATTGCGGTTGCGCTGCTGTGCATAGACGGCGTCGTTGCGAGCGATTTCCTTGTCGCTGACGGGGTCTTCGCGGTGCCACTTGAGCAGGAGGTTGAGCGCCCAGGGGCTGAAAGCGGGATAGGATGTGCCGTTGAGCATATCGCTCTTCCACGAGGAGATGCGGTCGTTGTAGCAGGCGGCCATATAGAAATACGAGCGGGCGAAGTCGCCTTTGTATTCGTCGTCGGGCTCAAAGACAGTGCCGCTGTAGCCGCTGAATGTGGAGCGGCCGAGGCGGCCGAGAGCGCGAATCGAACCGGAACCGGGCAGCGTGGTGCCGCCTTCGCATTCGCCGTAGGGATAGTTGCTGCGCTGACCGTTGACTTTGCCGTCGGTAGGATAGATATGGAATGCGTCCGACACCATAGGCGAGGCGTCGCTGAACCAGCTCTTGGGGAACGAGTGCTCGCGGTTGTAGCAATCGCCTACGACTGAGTACGAGCCGCATTGGTCGCTCTTGTAGGTAAATTCGGCAGTGGAATACATATCCCATATTTTGCCGTTGGCACGGGTATCGCTGGTGCGATAGAGCGTCCACAAGCCGTTGTACGACACTGTGGTGTGCGGTCCCACAACGCCGTGAAGGGCTGTGAGAAGTGATTGGCCGCTATGGCCTTCGCACGGAGAATAATAGCCCGATGGCGCTGCTGCGCCGAGCGGAAGCGCGAAGTACGCCACCGCGGCCGAGAGTATGAAGTACTTGAATCCTTTCATTCGGTTAATAGGTATGTTACACAAATATTTAGGCAAGGACTTCAAAGTTAATACAAATTACCGAATGCACAAAATTAATTTTATCGCTGCCGCAGAAATTGCAGCGGTGATAAAAAATGGGGCTGTGTCGTAATTACGTATTACGGCGCAGCCT
>CALKKU010000169.1 GCA_937995285.1 uncultured Bacteroidales bacterium
CCAATCCGGAGCCGTGCGTTGTCATCGGCGCACGTTCGGCCATATTCCTGCCGTTCACCAACCTCGGTCTTGTCATCGTCGATGAAGAGCACGAACCGAGCTACAAGCAGTACGACCCCGCGCCGCGTTACAACGGCCGCGACGCCGCCATATTCCTCGCATCGCTCCACGGAGCGAAGACTCTGCTCGGCAGTGCCACTCCGACGGTCGAAACATACTACAAGGCTACTGAAAGCCACAAGTACGGACTTGTCAATATGGACAAGCGTTGGAGCAATGCACCGCTGCCGACAATCGAAGTTGTCGATATGGCCCGCGAACGAAAGCGTCGCGCAGTCGACGGAGCGCTCGCCGACGTGACAATCGCAACAGGACGTCATGAAATTGAACAAGGTCATCAGGTGATATTCTTTCACAACCGACGTGGGTTCTCACCTCGTGCACGATGCACGCAATGCCAGTTCATACCTCGCTGCGACTACTGCGATGTGGCTCTGACATTTCACAAGCGCACCAACACGCTCGAATGCCACTATTGCGGGGCCGTGTACCCGGTGCCGAAGGTATGTCCGGAATGCCATGAGCCGACAATTCAAATAGAGGGCTACGGCACCGAGCGCGTCGAAGACAGTGTGGCGGAAATATATCCAGAAGCAAAAATCCTGCGAATGGATCTCGACACCACTCGCAACAAGGATTCATACGCCAAGATCATCGACGATTTCTCACAACACAAAGCTGACATTCTCATCGGTACGCAGATGGTAACCAAAGGGCTTGACTTCAACTCGGTGGGACTTGTAGGAGTCGTAAGCGCCGACAATATAATCAACTTCCCCGACTTCCGCTCGTCGGAACGCGCCTTTAATATGCTCGAACAGGTATCGGGGCGTGCCGGTCGCCAATCCGACGTCGCAGGCAAGGTAATGATTCAGACGTACACGCCCGAGCATCCGGTTATCAACTTCGTAAAAGCACACAACTACAAAGGATTCTATGCCTGGGAGTTGGAGCAACGCAAACAGTATACATACCCACCCTACTCACGCGTCATCAACATATATCTCAAGCATCGCGACCGCGCCACGGTAGACCGCGCAGCCACACTATACGCCAACAGGCTTAAACAACTCCTCGGCAATCGCGTGAAAGGTCCGGTAGAACCAACAATCAGCCGAATTGCATCGCTATACATCCGTCAGGTGATGCTGAAGGTTGAAGTCGAAGCATCCGTGGCCCGAGTCAAAGAGATACTGCGAGCCGTACTTGTCGAACTTAATTCAGCGCCCGACAAGCCGCAGATTTCAGTGTACTACGACGTAGACCCGGTGTAAGACATCGGGAACGATTTTGGCCTTTACTTACTGGAATATCCGCTCTCGACCAGCAATGCCGGATTGTTATAGAACTCCGGGCGCAGCATATCCGCCAAGCGGATGTTGTCGTGTTTTTTAAGATACGACTCCACAATTCGATAACCGATATAGCGTCCCACACGTGGCGGCACATCGTTGCCGAGAATAAATGTCGCAGGAGCCGGACTTACAAGGCGTTCAACAGTAAATTCCGATGTGTCATAAATCATTCGCAGCTCCACAAGCCTGTTCCATAGCGACTGCTCGTTTTCCTTCACATACGCCAATTGCTCGGATGTATAGCCGAGAGATTGCGCAAGCGACGCATCATCCACAAGCCTTTGCTTTGCTTCAATCAACAGACCTTCATAAACGAGCCTCGACAGCACCGAAGCATCTGCCGCAGACTGATAGGGATAGTTTGTGGCCACAAGAGCCTCGCATATATCGTAAGGCAGTTGCTCGGGCGTCTTGCCGACACGCATATACTCAGGCCAACCGACATAGCCCTCATAATCCGTTCCAAGATAGTGATTGAGAGCAATCAACATCACCGAATCGACAAACACTATCGAACGGCGATTGCCCCACACCACGGCAACGTATGTATCAGTCTTGAATTTCAGACCTAACTCTTCTGCATTACTAACGATAGCGCCCAATTGATGCTCAAGCGGTTCAAGCGTCGGGAACACGCTGTCGACTGTAGGTGTAAATACAGACACGGCATCCGACTTACTCCAAACTTGAATCAAACTGTCTGTGACACCTCCGTAGCCGAGCACTTTGAAGAATGCATCAAGCGCTTCGCGATTGCCACTAAAAAATATATCCCGGTCAGCTCGCGACAGAGAGCCATATTCTGATATCGAATCGTACAACTCGGCGATATGCACGGGGCTGGCATCACTTTTCTTTCCGCACGCGCCACACAACACCGACGCCGTTATCATTAATGGAATTAAAATCTTTTTCATACCTTGAGAATGATTTACAAAGGTATGAATACGCGACGACATCGACAAGTCAACAATTTATTTGTGGTAAAATATCACTCAAAATTATCCCTTTTATCAAAAAATGCCAAAGCACACTATGAATATTTACTTATTAATGTGTAATTTTGCAATGAAATGGGAACAAGGCTGATTAAAATATTGGTATTGTTGTTATGCATCCTGACAGGCGGCTTCGCTTCCGCAGAAGCCCGCGCCAAGGCATTCACCGTAGTCATCGACGCCGGTCACGGCGGCAAGGATTATGGGTGCATCGGCAATATCACCAATGAAAAGACCATTGTTCTCGATGTCGCAAAGCAAGTCGGAGACCTCATCAAGTCGAATCATCCCGATGTCAAGGTTATCTACACTCGCAGCGACGACCGCTTTATCGAGCTTAGCGAACGTGCGGCAATCGCCAATCGCGCCCACGCCGACTTGTTCATATCAATCCACGTCAACTCGGTAGACAAGAAAACTCGCGGCCGCGAAAAAATTCACGGAGCATCGGTCTATACCCTCGGCTTGCACCGCACCGACGACAACCTTGCAGTGGCTATGCGCGAGAACAGTGTTATCGAACTCGAAAAAGACTACAGCGAGACCTATCAGGGTTTCGACCCCAATTCGAGCGAATCGTACATCATATTCGAGTTGACACAGAATCGGCACCAGATCAGCTCGATAGAACTTGCCGAAGCTATCAACAACCAACTCGTAACGACCGCATCGCGTGCCGACAAAGGTGTGCGTCAGGCCGGCTTCCTCGTGCTGAGAGCGACATCCATGCCGGCCGTGCTCGTCGAACTCGACTTCATCTGCAATCCCGAAGCCGAGCGATTTCTCGATTCGGCCGACGGACGCACAAAATGTGCGCTCTCAATATCGAACGCATTCACTACATACTACAATCATCATAAGGGGGCAGGCAGTGCGCAAGCCACAACAACGACCGGTGCGAACGGCTCCGGTGCTCAGAGCAACGCCACAGTCACCTACTCGGTTCAATTCCTCACATCGCCGACACAACTACAAACCGGCGACAGTCGCCTCAACAATATCGATGATGCAACGTTCTATATACAGGACAACACATATAAGTATATCTGCGGAGAATACAAAAGCCTCAACGAGGCCAAACGACGTCTTCGCACAATCAAAAAAACATACCCTGAAGCGTTTATAATCAAAATGCGTGCCGGAGTGCGCGTTCAATAACAATACAACAATGAACAAACTGTTTCGCAAAGAAATCCTCATCGGACTGATAGTAATCTTAGCAATGGCCGTACTCTTTGTCGGCATCGACTTCCTCAAAGGCGTCAACGTATTCAAAGCCGCCAACTACTATTACGTCACCTATGAAAATGTGAATGGCCTTGCAAAGAGTGCACCCGTCACTATCAACGGCTTTAAGGTAGGCCTCGTACGCGACATATCATACGAATACGACAATCCGGGACATATGCTCGTAGAACTGTCGCTCGATCGCAACCTGCAAGTACCGTTAGGCACCAAGGCCGTGCTTGCCACCGACCTGCTCGGCACCGCAAACATCGCACTCGAACTTGCTCCGCAGGGCCAATATCATAAAATCGGCGACCACCTCGAAGGTGTTGTACCCGGCGGTATGATGGATAATGTCAGCAACGAGTTATTGCCTTCACTGTTGGCAATCTTCCCCAAGGTCGACACACTGCTAACTTCGGTCAACAGACTTGTAGCCGACCCGGCACTTGCAGCATCAATCCAACGCCTCGACGCTATCACAGCCAATCTCGAAGCATCGACTCGCCAACTCAACGCTTTGATGGCAAAGCTTCCCCCCCTCACAGCCAACGTGAATAAATTGACCGGCGAACTCGCCACCTCGGCAGGCAACGTAAGCCAACTCACGACAAATCTCAATCAAGTTCCCATCGACAGCATTGCCAACAACATTCAGGTGCTTACCGCAAACCTGAAGTCCCTGAGCGAACAACTCAACGATCCTAACTCATCGCTCGGTCAACTGACACATGACCCGGCTTTGTACAACAACCTCAACTCGGCCGTATCAAACCTCGACTCTCTGTTCGTCGACATCAAGCGTAATCCCAAGCGTTACATAAGCATAAAGTTGCTGTAATCACCGCAACAAAGAAATACAGTTTAGGCGGCTTATGCCGCCTAAACTGTATTACATTTCTTCGTAACATTTTGAATAAGGCTCCGCGACCTTATTCAAAATAAATTTGAATAAAGACAGCAATTCAACTTTACGAAAAGCCGTTGAAAAACACGTCAAACCGCAATTGCAGTGGAATATCACAAGCAAGGCGTAATAACAGCACACAATAAAATCTTACATATATTCGTCTAAGTAACAACAATTTACATCTGTCTCTTATACACATCTCCGAGCCCACGAGACCGTACTAGATCTCGT
>CALKKU010000170.1 GCA_937995285.1 uncultured Bacteroidales bacterium
GCCGTGCAGCGGCGTGATGCTGTGCGTCGACCCCACCCCGACGGTCATCGACGAAGCCGTCGAGCGCGGCTGCAACCTCGTGGTGTCGCACCATCCCCTGCTCTTCAAGGGGCTGAAGCACATCACTGGCGCAACACCCGTGGAGCAGGCCGTCATCAAGGCCATCACCAAGGGCATCAGCATCTACTCGGCACACACGCCGCTCGATTCCACCGTCGGCGGCATATCGTACACAATGGCCAAGATGCTCGGTGCCCGTGTCACAGAAGTGCTCGACCCGTTCGAGGCCGACCCCGCCACCGGTATCGGCGTAGTGGCTCGCTTAGACAGTCCGCTCTCGGCAGACGAATTTGTCAATCGCGTGAAAAGCGCCTTCGGCAGCCCCGTGTGCCGCTGCTCGGCAGCCCCCGACAGCCCGATAGAATGCGTGGCAATGTGTGGTGGAGCCGGCGGCGAATACCTGCCCCGCGCCATCAAAGCCGGCGCACAGGCATTTCTGTCGTCCGACATCCGCTACCACGACTTCGTCGACCTCGGAGGCGATATTTTCATCGTCGACATAGGGCATTTTGAAAGCGAATCGTGCGCAAAAGACATTTTTTATCACGTTATTACAGAAAAATTTCCTAACTTTGCAGTCTGTAAATCAGAGTTAGAAAAAAATTCCATAAACTACAAATAACCGCCATGGCTGTAGATAAAAAATCAGACCAGACTCTCTCGGTGGAAAGCCGCCTCAAATCGCTCTACGAACTCCAGACAATCCTGAGCGAAATCGACCGCATCAAGACCATCCGCGGCGAGCTCCCTCTCGAAGTGAAGGCTCTCGAAGATCAGATTGCAGGCTTCAACACCCGCATCGGCAAGTTCACCGACGAAGTCGATGAATTGCAGAAGTCGGTTGCCGCCGAAAAAGAAAAAATCAATAACTGCCGCGAACTCATCGCCCGCTACAACGAGCAGATGGACAACGTGCGCAACAACCGCGAATACGACCTTCTCCACAAAGAAGTCGAATTCCAGTCGCTCGAAATCGAACTTGCTCAGAAGCACATCAACGACCACTCGCGCGCTATCGAAAACCGCGAAGCCGACATCAATGCCACTCGCGAACGCCTCGACGATATGGAGCACATCCTCGCCGAAAAGCGCAACGAGCTTGATGAAATCATCAGCGAAACACGTCAGGACGAAGAGAACCTCCGCACCAAAGCCAAAGGCATCGAAGAGAAAATCGACGAACGTACTCTCACCGCATTCAAGCGCATCCGCAAGAACGCACGCAACGGCCTCGGCATCGTCTACGTGCAGCGCAACGCCTGTGGCGGCTGCTTCAACCGCATTCCGCCGCAGAAGCAGATGGAAATCCGCATGCACAAGAAAGTCATCGTGTGCGAATACTGCGGCCGCATCATGATCGACCCCGTTCTCGCCGGCGTCGACACCGCCGATTAATCATCGACTGACATACACACATCATAGCAGCAGCGGCATCCCTCTCCTGGATGCCGCTGCCGTTATGTATTATCGTCGATGCTGTCATCTTCCGAAAGTAACGCCAATCTTGAATTGCAGAAAACACATATCTCGATACCCCTCAAGGCCTAACTGAAAACTCATCTTGCGATACCGCAGACCGAACGACGGCGCATAGTACGCGCCGATACAGCCTATCATTTCATCATCAGCGCCGAACGCGTATCCGGCATCGAGCGTGATGAACGGCGTCACCTTGCGTCGGCCGAAATACACCTTCATATCGACATACACCGGCAAGCAGAATACGGCACCGCCGTCGAAGTCGTACATACATTCAGCTCCGAGGCCCATACCGGTCGAAAAGTGCGAGCCAAACTGCACACCCTGTACGGTATGAAGTCCGATGCAGCCGACCGATGCCTCCGTCGGATATATCGACCATCCGCCGCTCAATTCGCCGTGATAACTCTGAGCCTTAACATTGCCTCCGCCCACAGCCGCCGACAGCAACATCACCACCGCCGCCACAATCAGCTTTTTCATAAGAATAATATTTTTACCTGAACAAAGGTACAAATTAAAAGCTAAAGATAAAAAACACAATCAACATACAATTGTATGTTGACGAGCCATTATATTATATACAAAGAACTGTCACACATTTGTATGCAAAACTCAAAAGACAATGAATATCTGAAGGCATTCGCACGACGAATAAGGACACTTAGAGAGGAACAAGGCATTTCACAAGAAAAACTTGCAGAAAGAGCCGAGCTTCATCGCACCTACATCGGTATGGTAGAGCGACTCGAGCGCAATCCTTCACTCATTTGCATTCATAAAATTGCTAATGGATTGGGCGTACACATCTCAGAACTTTTCCAATAAACCCTTAAAAACATTATCCTCATGAAAAAATTCAAAATAAAAAATGACAAAGTAGCTGAATTATCCAATGCGCCTCAATACGAGTTTCCAAAATATGTTACCCAATTTATCAATTTGGTAAACAGCAATGCCGGAGGCACTCGGCCTAAAGTTGTCGGACAGATGTCAGAACTCATAAAAGAGTTCGACGGTCGCACAATTGATGAATGGATAACATGGTACAACGAACGGAATCCTGACGCCATAGACAACGCAGCTGAAAAAATATGGAGTATGTACAAGATGATGAAATCCGCATTCGACTCCATCACCAAAGAGATGATTGAGAATTGGGTTAAAGACCTTGTTTACGTCAAGACTTTCTGTGGCTTGAAATTCCAAACAGCCATCATCTCCGCAATTGCATCACAGTTGGGAAAAGAATGGAGAGAAGCAAGTCCCGACGAAGAAGCTCGCGGCATTGACGGATTCATTGGCGACAAGCCAATCCAAATCAAACCGACGACATACAAACTTGAAACGCGCCTGTCTGAAACAATAAACGTTCCTACCGCCTATTACGATAAGAAAAAGGACGGCATAAGCATTGAATATAATCCTGAAGATTTTTAAACTTCACTGCGCTCTTGAAAATAAACATTCCTTGAACGGCAAAGCAGTCAAGTCTGAATGCTCCTCATAATTAACAATATAGGAGCCATCTTTTTCTCGGCTGATAGACATCAAATAATTTAACTCTATCTCCGACTCTTGCTTTGTCATTACCTTATAATCAAGAGCATGATTAAAATGTTTCACCTCTTTCCCTGAACGCTCACGAGCTTCAACGAAAGCTTTGTGATTGTCAAATCGCTTTTTGATAGAGCTGTTACATAAATCAATGTCCAAGCCTTCTATTCCGCTTCTAATAATAGATTCAAAGTTTGCGTCTATATCATAACCGCACGAGTTTCTGCCGGTCAGAATGGCCGATTGCATTGTAGTTCCTGTTCCCAGAAACGGGTCAAGAACAGTATCACCTTTCTGCGAGAACATATTTATCAGGCGGAAAGGTACTTCAAAAGGAAAAGCTGCACTCCTTTCTCTTGTATTGTTTTTCAAAAGATTTTGCTTTACGCCTTTTATCTCCCAAACATCCGAGAACCACACATTACGCTCTTCCCAAAAGAACGAGCTCTTCATTCGATCACGCTTTGCATCAGCCGTGTTGAACTCTCGTTTGTCGCCTTTACGAAAAATCAGAATCCACTCATGTTCCAAAGTGACGTAAGCTCCGCACGGGAGCATTCCACTGCCCATAAATTTATTCGGAGCATTTGTCTGCTTTCGCCATATGATATTCGGAAGGCCGATAAAACCTAAATCTATACAAGCTTTTGAGATACGACTATGATTATTGTAGAGAGCGAAGCTTCCATTCACAGTTCGTGTGGCATCGCCTATATTGACACACAGAAATCCGCCGGGCTTTATGACACGATAGCATTCTTTCCATACCTTATCGAGTTCCAAATGCATAAGCTCGAATGCCTTCTCAGGCTCTCGATCTATATAATTCAAAATCTCAGGATTCTGCTCTGCCATTATTGCATCCCACATTTCAATCATTGGATACGGGGGGGATGTAACAACGAGATCTATTGAGACATCCTCAATCTGATTCATATGCTGAGAAGCGCCAATGTAAATATTGTGATTTGTCGTCATACTACTGCATTAAATAAGTTATCGGGAAAGATACGGCTTGAGGTAGCGGCCGGTGATGCTGTCGGGGCAGGCGGCGATTTGTTCGGGCGTGCCTGTGGCGACGATAGTGCCGCCCGCCTCGCCGCCATCGGGGCCGAGGTCGATGACGTGGTCGGCGCACTTTATCACATCCATATTGTGCTCGATGATCACGATGGTGTGACCCAATGCCAGCAGGCGGTTGAACGACGACATCAGTATGTTTATGTCGTGGAAATGCAGGCCCGTGGTCGGTTCGTCGAAGATGAAGAATGTCGGTACGGCGCGTTCGTCGGCAAGGAACGAGGCCAGCTTCACACGCTGATTTTCACCGCCCGACAGCGTCGACGACGACTGTCCGAGCTTGATATATCCGAGGCCCACATCGCTGAGCGGCTGCAGGCGGCGGACGATGCGACGCTCACACGAGCCGTCGACAGCTCCGAAAAATTCAATTGCCTCGGCCACGGTCATATCGAGGATGTCGCTGATGTTCTTGTCGCGATACTTCACTTCGAGAATCTCGCGCTTGAAGCGCTTGCCCTTGCACGATTCGCACGGAATGGTGACATCGGCAAGGAACTGCATCGGTATCGTTATGTAGCCGTCGCCCTTGCAGTCCTCGCAGCGGCCGCCGTCGGTGTTGAACGAAAAATGCGCCGGCGTGAAACCCATCTGCCGAGCAC
>CALKKU010000171.1 GCA_937995285.1 uncultured Bacteroidales bacterium
TGTGAGAGCCTCTGCATCTACAATAAGATGATGAAGCAGCCGGTAGCTATCGGTTGGCTCGAACGCTATGCCGCCGACAAGGCACTGGAATTACATCGAGACGAAGCCGCATCGCAGTCTGCCAAGTCAACATCATCCGAGGCGGACAAACTTGTCGGCCGAAAGATTGCCGTGGTCGGCTCGGGTCCGGCCGGACTGTCGTTTGCCGGCGATATGGCCCGCAGAGGCTATCGCGTGACGGTCTTCGAGGCTCTGCATCAGATAGGCGGTGTGCTGAAATACGGCATTCCGGAGTTCCGCTTGCCCAATGCGGTCGTGGACGCCGAACTCGATTCGCTCCGTGCTCTCGGTGTGAACTTCGTCACAGATACGGTCATCGGCAAGACGCTGACCTACGAAGACCTCGTGGCCGACGGTTTCGCAGGCGTGTTCGTAGCCTCCGGGGCAGGTCTGCCGCGCTTTATGGGTATCAAAGGTGAAAACCTTATCAACATATTATCGTCAAACGAGTATCTGACGCGCGTCAACCTTATGCACGCAGGTACTCCGGGCTACGCCACTCCCGTGCCGCGCGGCGCTCGCGTGGCTGTCATCGGTGGCGGCAACACGGCTATGGATTCAGTGCGCACCGCCCTACGTATGGGTGCAGAGAAGGCTTTTCTTGTATATCGACGCAGCGAGGCAGAGATGCCCGCGCGTCGCGAGGAGGTGCTGCACGCTCGCGAGGAAGGCGTGGAATTTATGACGCTTGCCAACCCGATAGAATATCTCGGCGACGAGCGCGGTCGTGTCCGCGCTATGCGAGTGCAGCGTATGCAACTCGGCGAGCCGGATGCTTCGGGTCGTCGCTCACCCGAGCCAATCGAGGGTGCGGTGGATGAGATTCCGGTCGATGTGGTGATTGTGAGCGTGGGCGTGTCGCCCAATCCTCTCATTCCCAATTCTGTCGCAGGGCTTGAAGTGACATCGCGCGGCACTATTGCTGTTGACGACAATCTGCAATCGTCAATTCCGATGCTCTACGCCGGCGGCGACATAGTGCGCGGCGGTGCCACGGTGATTCTCGCCATGGGCGACGGCCGCCGTGCCGCAGCGGAGATGTCGGCCGCTCTCGAAAAGGAACAGTATTAACAAACACATAACATCTTACTTATCACTTAACAACACAAATTCCTTTATTATGAATTTCTTTAAGAAAACAATCGCCCTGTCGGCCTTGGCGGCTGCGACTGCGCTTGTCGGCCGTGCCGAAGGTTGGCCCGCCAACTACGAGGGCGTGATGCTGCAAGGTTTCTTCTGGGATTCTTACAGCGAAACTCGTTGGAGCAATCTCACATCGCAAGCCGATGAAATGAGCCAATACTTCGACCTGATTTGGATTCCCAACAGTGCCTATTGCGGCAGCTCTCGCCAAATGGGATATTCGCCCGTATACTGGTTTAATAACTACCGTTCGTCGTTCGGCAACGAGAACACGCTGCGCACGATGATTCAGACTTATAAGGATCGCGGAGTAGGCATTATCGGCGACGTCGTCATCAATCACCGCAACGGTGTGTCATCGTGGACCGACTTCCCCACCGAAACATGGAACGGGCAAGAGTGGCACATCGGTCTCGACGGTATTTGCAGCGACGATGAAGTGGCCTATCAGGCCAATCAGCCCAAACCTACCGGAGCAAAAGACACCGGCGACAACTTCGACGGCGCTCGCGACCTCGACCATACAAACGCCAATGTGCAGGAGAATTGCAAGGCGTATTGCAAATTTCTCATTGACGATCTCGGTCTTGCCGGCTTCCGCCTCGATATGGTGAAAGGCTACGGCGGTCAGTACACCAAGATATACAATCAGTATTCCAAACCGCAGTTCTGCGTCGGCGAATATTTCGACGGCAGTTACGACAAGGTGGCCGCGTGGATTGAGGCAACAGGCCGCGAGAGCGCCGCTTTCGACTTCCCTGCCAAGTTTGCAATCAACAGCGCTTTCAGCGGCGACCTTTCCAAACTGGTGTGGCTTGCCAACGGTTCGAATCCACAGCCGGCCGGTATGATGCACTACGGCTATCAGCAGTATGCGGTCACATTTGTGGAGAATCACGATACCGCACGCGACAACAATAAATTCAACGGCAATGTAGTTGCCGCCAACGCTTTCATTCTCTTCTCTCCCGGCACTCCGTGCATCTTCCTCTCGCATTGGATTGATTATAAGGACGAACTGAAGCCGCTCATCGCCGCTCGCAAGGAGGTCGGCGTCTGCAACACGAGCCGTGTGACTGTCCTTAAACACACATCGTCGTGCTATATGGCCGAAATCATCGGCACCAAGGGCCGTGCGGTCGTTCGCCTCGGCAACACATCTGATGTTCCCGCCGGATACACGTCGGCAAACATCAAGGCTCAGGGCACAGGCTACTGCGTATGGACCCGCAATGACGGCGGCGAAACACCCGATCTGCCCGATAACCCCTCTGCTGCTCCCGCTCGGCTCTACCTGATGGGGCATCTGCCCGAAGGTCATTGGCAGACCGACGTGGCTGTGGCTATGGATAAGGACGGCGACAAGTTTACGGCCGAAAATGTCACCATTGAAGAGGCCGGCGGAACCGCTCACCTCGGCTACTTCTCGTTTGTGACATCGATCGGTGCGTCGTGGGACGTCGTCAACTCATCTGATCGCTATGGCGCCGCTTCGCATGATGCTTTGATTAAGTCAGGCGAAACCGAGCAGGTTGAAAAGTTCACGGCCGGAGCAAGCGCGTCGAGTGCCAACTCGTGGTCAATCGCTCCGGGTACTTACAACTTCACAGTCGACTTCTCCAATATGACGCTTGCCGTCAGCGACCCCGCCGGTGTGGCCGACGTCGAAGCCGATGATAATGTCGAAGCCGTGTACTACAATCTGCAAGGCGTCTGCGTCGCTCGCGGTAATGCACCGACCGCCCCCGGCATCTACCTCAGCCGCCGTGGCGCCAAAGTTGAAAAAGTCGTAATACGGTAAGTTTGAATATTCGATGAATCCGTATATTCGATAAAGATAAATACATAAATCATACGTTAATTCTGCCGCAGACGCGA
>CALKKU010000172.1 GCA_937995285.1 uncultured Bacteroidales bacterium
AGACCTTAAAAATCAGAGGCTGCGCCGTAATACGTAATTACGACACAGCCCCTTCACGCGACAATTGTTATACTTAATAGTTAAGGCTGTTTTTGTCCAATAGAAAGTCCAAAATGCCGATTGTGAGGATGCCTGATTCGTCGCGTTTGGGCTTGATGTCATCCTTGACAATGATGATTTTTTTGAATGAATCATTTATATTGAGCAGTGATGCTGTCTCTTGTTCTTCCTTTTCCGGTGTGGGCATAGCAAACGCGGATTGAACGTAGTATCTGTTATTGCCTTGGTTTACAACGAAATCTACTTCTAATTGTTTGCGCACGAAGTTCCCGTTTTTGTCTTTGCTTCTCACTTCAACCATACCTACGTCAACTTTGTAGCCGCGCGACCTCAATTCGTTATAAATCACATTTTCCATAATGTGGTTCTCTTCTTGCTGTCTGTAGCCGAGCAAGGCGTTTCTCAGCCCGAGGTCTGTGAAATAGTACTTGCCTAATGTGTTTATATATCTTTTCCCTTTGATATTGTAGCGTATGGAACGTTCCACTATGAATGCATCTTGAAGATAAGTCAGGTATTTTTCAATAGTTGCGTGGTGAATGGTGACGCTCTTGACACTTTTGAATGTGTTTGACAATTTAGTAGGGTTGTACGGAGCGCCTATGGATGACGCAATTATTTGTACCAGCTCATTGAACTCGGCCTTATTTTTGATATTATGACGCTCAAGGACATCAACCAAATAGACGCTGTCGTATAAGTTGTCGAGATAATCTTCCTTCTTCTTGTCTGTTTCAAGGGTTAATACTTGTGGCAGTCCTCCGTATGTGTAGTATTGTTTCCAGGCATCTTGTTTGTTCCCGTTGAAACAGCTGAAATATTCCGAAAATGATAATGGATACAGTCGGATTTCATCGCCCCTGCCTCTGAACTCGGTGACGATATCTGTTGATAGAAAGTGGGAGTTGCTCCCCGTGACATAAATGTCAGCGTTACGAATGTGAAGTAGGCTGTTAAGGACATCTGTAAATTCAGGAATCATTTGTACTTCGTCCAATATTACGTAGTATGATGATTTATCTGTAATTTTTCCCTTTATATACTCCAATATTTTGTCGGGATCGCGTAACTCTTTGTTGGAGCGATCATCGAGTGCTATTTCTATGATGTGCTCATCATCAATATTTTGTGCATTAAGATACTCGTGAAATAGAGTGAATAGAAGATATGATTTCCCACATCTTCGGAGTCCCGTGACTATCTTTATAAGTCCGTTCCTTTGTCCGGCAATCAATTGATTAAGGTAGAAGTCTCGTTTTATTTTCATTTTATTATATTACTTGTATTGACGAAAAATGGCAAACTTGCCGAATTTTGTCAATGCAAAGTTAGGAATATTGCAGTGATTGTACAATTTTATATTGACTAAAAGCGGTAAAATTGTCTTATTTGGTCAATTAAGCATACGTATTTAGTTAACAAATACTAAATCTCATCGGTCTTTTGTCATTTTTCGCCGACCGCTGCGTCTTATGAGTAGAAACAGCAAAAAAATGACAACAATGAAACATCTCTTCTCAGCCGCCCTCGTGGCAGTCCTCTGCTGCACATCGTGCGCAGCCTCTCCCTCATCTTCAGTATCGGAAAACCGTACACTCTCCGACAAATCATTCTCCGCTCTCTCTGTCAATTCCGTCATTGAGGTCTCCTACGTTCAATCGGCAAAGGTCGATATGAAAGTATCAGGCCCGTCTGATCAGCTTAAAGACTTCTCCGCCACCGTCAAGGACGGCGTCCTTCGCCTGTCGTACGACGGCAACAAAGCCAGCCTCAAGACCATCAAAGTAGTACTCAGCGCTCCGGCAATCAGCTCATTCGAAGCCGGCGGCGCATCGACAATCATCGTCAAGCAACCTGTCAACGCCACCGATGTCACCGTAACGGCTCACGGCGCTTCCGATGTCAAGATTCCCGGATGCAGCGCCACCCAGGTCACCGTCTCCGCTTCGGGCAGCAGCGACATCAACCTCGGCTCGGTTCTTTGCGACAACTTCAAGACCGTAGCTTCGGGCAGCAGCGATGTTGATGCCTCGGCTCTTAATTGCAGCAGCGCCGCCATTGAAGCATCAGGTACATCCGATGTCGAGATCAAGGGCGTACAGGTGCTCACCATCGACGTGAACGCCTCGGGCAGCAGCGATGTGGAACTCGCCGGCAAAGCCGGTAGAGCCAACTTCAATGCCTCGGGTCTCTCGACAATCAGTTCCTCGCGCCTTGCAGTCAATGGCGGCAACGCTTCCGCCTCGGGCAACTCCAACATCCGTTGCAACATCGCCGACCTTCACCAAACCGCCGACAACCTCAGCACCATCACCAACAACTAAAATAAGTAGGAAATAATAAATAGGGCGTAGGAGCGAGCCTCCGGCCCGCCCGCCAAATCGCCAACCAACAGCCGCCGAGCACAAATGCCCGGCGGCTTTATAATACGACGGGTGTAGCGGCATACGTTTCGCATGCCTGCTGTGTCCCCCGCCGCGAAGCGGCAAAAATATCTGTGTAAATCTGTGAGATCTGTGGGAGATTTCCGTCTGCGATGTGGCGTTGGCGGGCGGGCCGAAGGCTCGCCCCTACACTTGCCGGCTTTCGCCGGCATTACGTTAATTTTGCAACACCCTTTTCAACGGATAACGACCGTATTGATAATGTATTGCGACCACGCATATCAAGCATACCGCTGCAGACGTACCAAAGGTACGTCCCTACAAGTGGCCGAAATGTTACAAAAAACGATCTGTGAAAATCCGCGAGATCTGCGGAAAATATTTTATCGCAACTTTTTGCACTAATTTAACATACTTCTGCTTGATTTTCTAATACATTGATAATCAACAAACTGGGGGGGGGTAATTTTAACGACTGTTAACTCGGTTTTCGATAGTGATTTTAACGCAATTTTCACATAAATCTTTGAAATTTTAACATTCTATTATTTTTCAACTTGTCACCGATTTGTAATTTTGCAGTCGCTAACTTATGATCTTTTCAATAGACCCGATCGCCTCTCCGAGGCGGTGAAAGTCACCTCACAAACTGCACGTCGGTCGGGGGCCGACATCATGCCGTCGACAGCCCGTGCAGTTTTGTTTATTATATAAGTTAGACCTATGACTATTCGACACATAAAGGTAAAAAAGATACACTATTAAAAACATCTATGATTATGAAAAGGACTTCACTATTGTTCGCAAGCTGCGCCCTGGCCTTGGCCGCCGCCGCAGTCCCCGCCCGTCCTGTGATTACGTTTCAAGACGAAAACGGAACTACGCACACAGTCTCTGAAACTTCCAATGGCATTATTGAAATCCCCGGCAGTGAAAAGTCGGGCAATGTCGTAACATATAATCAATATATAACCGTATCGTCGGAAGGTGCATCACAAATCGAATATGAGTACAATTACTTCGGCGGTATGTTCAATCCCAAATACGAAAGCGCTGCCGAGACAGTCAGTGCTCCCTTCACGAAGCGAGTAACCGATGGCTCGGGCGAAAGCAATAAAACTGACTTTATTGGAGGTCGTACGTACACCATCTATGGCATAGATGAAGACGGTAACAAGTCAGAGCCGTTGACATTCTTTATGCGTGTAGTCGGTACTACGGCGAAGGATAAGGTGACTTCGGATGACTTCAATCTCCCGGTTGCAGGTACATACTATTCTGTTGACTCAAAACTCAATACAGCGCACAATATAAATTCTCATGCGGTGGTCGCTCAAAATGAAGCGGGTGAATTTATGCTTACCGATGATGAGAATGTCAAGTCGGGCTTTGTTGTAACAAAGAACAACTCCGAATATGTGATAAAGAAAATTACGATCGAATGGGGCTCTGACGCTGTCGTTGAAGAATCAGGCGTTGAGATATACGGCAAGAAACTCGAAGAATACACTTCTGCTGCTGACCTGTATGATGAGGAAGCTCAAGGACAACATCTCGCGACTATATATCGCACGGGCGCTACCGATGTAGTTACATTCGATGTCAATAGCGAGTGTGACTTTATCGGTCTTCGAGCAATCAATGGCGATGTGTCCATCAAGTCTATTACTGCTGTGTGGACATACTCCATTCCCGCTGAGCCGGAGTTGGTCGGTGGATTCCCCGATAAGTTGACAGCAGGTACGGTCCTTACATGGAAACTTAACGGTTACGGAGCGTTGTATTACGCCCTCGAAAATGGTACTGCATCAGGTAATTGGGATTATGTTATGGATTCTGAAAAATCGACTATAAAGGAGGTCTCATATACTGTTCCCGAAGATCAAAGCGAAGCCACATTCAATATTTATTCCTATAATGTGGATACAGCGTGGAACAATATGTGCATCAAATATGCCTATCATTATTCGATCGGTTCCAACGGCAATGTCAGCGGCGTTGAAGACATCGATGCCGACAACGATGTCGAAGCCGAATACTACAACCTGCAAGGCGTACGCGTAGCAGCCGACGAACTCACCCCCGGCCTCTACATCCGCCGCCAAGGCACTTCAGTCACCAAAGTCGCCATCCGCTAACGAGTAGGGTGTAGGGGCGAGCCTGTGGCCCGCCCGGCGAAGCCCGTTTAGCAAAGTACCCCGCCGCCCGCCGCGCATAGCGCCGAGCGGCGTTTTTTATGGTCGGGCGCGACAACTCGTAGCGGCATGCGTTTCGCATGCCTTTAATGTACAATACGCAGGCCTATAATTGATTGGGCGCAAGGTGACATCGGGCGGGCCACAGGCTCGCCCCTACCTTTCTTATTGCGCCGCTACGGCGATGCGCTGTGTGGCCGATTCGTAGTGGGCGTTGTCGGTGGTGATCGATGCGCGATAGATGTAGATGCCGCGCTGCACGCGACGGCCTGCCATGTCGGTGAGATCCCATGTCACGGGCGACGACACATTCATGTCGCTCATACCCTTGCTTGCACCGGTCCACACCTGTCGGCCGAGGAGGTCATATACCGTCACGCCCACTTCTACGATCGATTCCGGGCGGTCGTGCTTCACGTAGAACGAAGCCTTGTCGTGGGCAGGGCAGGCATCGGTGTACACCTCGAATATCGACGGTGCGAGAGCGTCGTCGACGGTGAACTTTATTTCGCGTTCGGCCATATTGCCCGACGTGTCATACACGCGCAGGCGCAGCGTGTGCTCGCCCTCCTGAAGGCCTTCGAGCGAGTAGTTGACCACACCCGAAGCCGTGCCGTCGGCCGACGGCGTGTAGTACGACGACAGGTCGTTGTAGCTCGTCGAGCCGTCGAGCGTCAGCGAGAGCTTCTGTCCCACACCGGCTGTCGACAGGTTGATGCCCACATTGTCGCTCACGCGGGCGATGAGCATCGGCGATGAGTTGACGCGGTCGCCGTCGGCAAAGCCGTCGTGGTTGAGGTACATGAATTCAATCGACGGTGCTTCCTCGTCGGGCGTCGCGGGGTCTTCAAATCCATAGACATAGAAGTCGCGGCAGGCGCCGATGGCTTCGGCATTGCTGTCGTCGTCGGCCGCATAGAGCGACATTGCCGCCGGGCGGAAGTTGTCCGACACCATCGACGGCATGGCGACGGTGAGCGTGAACTCGCCGTTCTTCACCGTGGCCGAGCCGGCAAACAGTTTGTCGCCCTGCTTGTCGAACACGTCGATCGAGCCGTTGCCATTGCCGTTGGTCGTCACCGATGTGAGTGCGTCGAACAGGTCGACGGTCACCGAGCCGTTGAAGCCTTCGAGCAGGTTGCCTGCGGCATCAGTCACGCGTCCGGTCACCACGGCGCTCGACATTGCCGGAATCACTATCTGTTCGTCGCCGCCGACTGCTTTGCCGTTGATTGTCTGCACCTGCACCATATTGTCGGGCGTGGCGAGGCGCATGGCCGGGTCGCCCATAAATACGAAGCGCAGGCGGTTGGAGTTGGACACGTGCTCGCCGCGCGAATTGAGAATATTGTTTTTTGAGCGGCGATAGACTTCGCCGGCAGTGAACATCGCTCCGTCGGCATCGCGTGCGATGACGTTGCGGCCGAGGGCGGCAAGGAAGTAGCCGTTGTCGGAGATATACACCGGGCGTGTGGCGCTCACCATGCCGATGGCGCCGCCGTAGCGTTCCTTATACATGATTTCGCCGCCGCTGGTAGTTTCGGAGTCCCAGCGCAGGAAGTCGCACGTGCATGCCACGACGAACGGCACATTGCGCAGGTACATATTGTTGATGTCGGTGAAGGTGAGCTGGCCGTCGCCCGTCCACGAGTGGTTGTTGGCGTGGCCGGCAAAGAACCACCACACCACGCCGTCCTCCAGTGCGCGGAACATCTCGCTGCGAGCCACCGGATATTCGCCGTTGCTCTTGGTGTAGGCGTCGAGGTAGACTTTCGACACGAGGTGCTGCTGCCCCGTGGTGTTGAGCACGTTGCTTACAAACTCCTCGGTCTGGCGCAGGTGCACGCCCTGATCCTCATCGTCGGCGAGGACCAGCAGGCGGTTCTTCCAACCCGTGCGCCGGGTGGAGTTGATGTACTGTGCCAACTTGTCGACAATCTCCGAGCCGTCGGCATCCGACGTCATCGGTATACGTCCTACGGCAATCGATAGGTCGTTCAGTCCGAGGTCGCCGCCCGAGCCGTCGCCGAGAATGGCGATGAAGTCGTCAGTGGCATAGCCGTCGTTGTCGGTCATTGAGTGGCGGGCCTGGCGGTTGACCCATGCGGGCATAGTGGCGTAGCCCAGTGCCTGAGTCGTCGACATTATCTTGCGGTTGTCCAAGGTGGTGCGGCCGAGCAGCAGAGCATATCGCAGCGGATGCTCCGTCGATGCCGAGCGGTCGTAGACCATCTTGAGATATTTGCGCAGGCCCGACACGTCGGCTGCGCCCGATGAAAATTCATTGTACACCTTGTCCACGTCGACCACCGACACAACCATGCCGTCCTTTTCGGTGTGGAGTGCGGCGATGCGATTGGCCTGGCGGCTGAGCGCCGTTGTTGTGAAGATGATCATATCCGTGGCGGCGTCTTCGCCGTGAAGGTCTTGATTAGTCACTGTGCCGATGGCTTGCGGCAGCGGCAGCGTGGTGCCGGGTGTCCACGCCACGTAGGCGCGAAAGCCCGACGATGCCGGGCGCCATTGCGCTTTGCCGTCCGCGATGTCGCGGTTGACGGTCTTCACATTCATCGGGTCGGTGACGTCCCACAGCAGCAGATTGTCGTCGGCGCCCGAGACCGACAGGGCATTGCCGTTGCTCCAGAATGTGAGTGCTCCGGTCGAGGGCATCGACAGGTCGACGGTGTAGTTGAGTGTGATGTAGTCGAGGTGAGCGCTTTCCACCACGCCGCTGCTCGAATGTGCCACGCCGATTGTTATCTTCGTGGCATCGCTGTTCGAGGGCGTGAACGTGTGGCGTGTTGTCGCTATGGATGCGTGCACATAGTGGCTGTCCGATGTGGCGGCGATGCGGTCGCTGCTCACGGCATCGATGGCATTGCCGTCCTCGGTGAACGTCAATTGGCTTGTCGAACCCACGTGGCGGGCGACGAACTGGCATTCCATCCACACCGGCGTGCCGCCGACGCGGCCCGGCATATCGAGCGTGAAGTTGCGCGAATTGGTGAAGCGGAAATCTTCGCCCACGAACAGAGCCCCGGCCTCGGTGGCCTGTGTCAGTTCCTGCTCGTGTTGTACACGACCCTGAGCCGTCGTTGCGGGCGTGTAGTTGCCTGCACCGGCCGTACCGGTCTTGGTCATTTCGGGTACTTCCTCATCGCTTTCTGTGATGAAATAGTAGCCATATTCGGTATAGGGGCTGCTCTCGCGGTGGTAGTAGTTGGTCGACGAACTGCGTTCCCACGTGTCGGGCCCTACGGCGTAGAATACCACGCCGGCATCGGTCGTCATCTGCGGAGCGAGCGGCAGGTCGTCGACATATGTTGATGTCGACAGCACATCGTCGATGCGGCGGCCGCCGTAGCCGTGGATGCGCACGCGCGACGGATCGTTGAATCCCCACGAGCGGAGCGTGGCGTTCGGTATGGAGTAAAGCCCGGTTTCGGACACTGCGATTTTGAACCAGTGCCCCGAAGCGAGCGCCGAGTGTTCGGCGTAGAACGAGGAGTCGAACGCCGTTGCCGGCCAAGCCGTCGCCGCAACTGCCGCCACGGCAATCACCAGTCGGCTCAATATATTGTATCTGCGTAGAGTAGATGCCATATTATCAGAGATTATATATCTAATCTATAACGTATAAATCTCAATATTATTGCGATACGACGTCAATGCGGCAACCTGTACGGACGTGCCTTCGGCACGTTTATAACGCAATCTGCTGTGTAATAGCGAATTTATCGCAATTCGCGATGAATTTTTATCCCTTCGCGCACCGGCAGCGAAAATGCCGTGACAAGGCCGAGGTCTTCGTTGTTGTATCGAATCTTGTATCGCTCGGGAGCGAAGAAATCGAGCGTGAATACGGCCGAATCGACAGCTTCGCCTCGGCGGTCGTAGGTGATGCGCTCCTCTATGACAACATCGAAGCCTGCCACGTTGACAGCCAACGACACCGCGCCGCCGTCGGTCAATCCCGCCAATCCGCGTCGCGTGATCACCACGCGGCGATTGTCGTCTACCGAAATGTCGATTGCCGGCTCCGCGCCGCCGTCATTGCGACGTTCGAGCAGTCCGGCCACAAGGTGCAGCACCCCGTCGGTGCGGCGAGCCGGCAGTGCCATAAGCGCCACGACGGCTGCCGCCACCGTGCCGGCTATGACGTAAAATTCAACAGTGTTGAACCAAGCCATTACGACCCTAACAGTCTGAGGAAGAAGCCCGAGATGCTCACGTATATCACCAGACCGACGATGTCATTGGATATCTGGATGAACGGGCCGGTGGCGAGCGCCGGGTTGATGTGCAACTTTTCGAGCGTGAGCGGCACCACGGTGCCGAGAATCGTGGCGAACATCACCACGGTGAATATCGACGCTGCCACAGAGATGGTCACGGCAAAGTTGTCGGGCAGCATTATAAGGTTGTATACGAATATTGCCGCTGACAGCACGGTGGCGTTGAGCAGGCCTATGAGAACTTCCTTGCCGAGTTGCGAGGCGAATTTGCGGATGTCGAGCGAGCCGTTGGCGAGGCCTTGCACGACGATGGCCGACGCCTGCACGCCGACGTTACCGCCAGTGCCGCCGATGATGGGAATGAACAGTGCCAATGCCGTCACAGAAGCCAACTGGTCCTCGAAGCCGCCGAGAATAAGCGATGCGAGGATGCCCGACACAATGCCGATCAGAAGCCAGGGAATGCGTGCCTTGGTCTGTGCGAATATGGAGTCATCGGCATCGACGTCGCTCGAAATACCCGAAGCCAACTGGTAGTCGCGTTCCGATGCCTCGCGCACCTGGTCCATCACGTCGTCGACGGTGATGCGGCCAAGCAGTCGGCCTATCGAGTCGACGACCGGCATGGCCACAAGGTCGTATTTTTCGAAGTCGAGGGCCACCTCGTCGATAGGCGTGTCGGCTTTGACGCTCACCGGTTCCGTCTCCATCACGTGCTTTATCTTCGACACCGACGGATGGGTGATCATCTTCTTCAGCGGGAAGATGCCTTTGAGCTTATAATCGTCGTCGACGACATAGACGTAGTAGATCTCGTCCATCTCCTCGGCCTGCTGGCGCATTTCCTTCACGCACTCGGGCATCGACATATTTTCGTTGACGACCACCATTTCCGTACCCATAAGGCCGCCGGCGGTGTCCTCGTCGTACTTGAGCAGGTCGATGATGTCGCCCGCCTGCTCCACGTCGTCGATGTGCGAGAGAATCTCGTCGCGGTCCTCCTCGTCGAGTTGCTGTATCACGTCGACGGCATCGTCGGTGTCGAGGTGCTCGATCTGCTTGGCGATTTCCTCCGTGGGCATGCCTTCGAGCAGTCGCAGACGGTCGTCCTCGTCGAGTTCCATAAGCACGTCGGCCGCCATTTCTTGGTCGAGTAACTTGTAGAGGAACTCGGCTTCCGACAAGTCGAGATTTTGATACAACTCGGCGATGTCGGCCGGGTGGAGGTGTTCCAATTCGCCGCGTGCCGCTTCAATATCGTTGCGACTGATTACATCGCGGATATGTTCGAGATATTCTTCGGTAAATTCTTTCATTGTTGTGAGCGCATCGAGGCGATTATATTGGTAAGTTCAACAAACTCGGCAACCGACAGTTGCTCTGGGCGCATGCCGCCCAGCGGGCAGTCGGCCGGGAATGTGCATCCCGCCGGCAGCAGCGACCGAGCTGAATTGCGTATCGTCTTGCGGCGCTGGCCGAAGGTGGTCTTAACCACCGTGCGCATCAGGCCGAAGTCGCAGCCGGGGTCGGTGACGTCGTTGCGTCGCAGTCGTATCACGCCACTTTTCACCTTGGGCGGCGGATTGAATACGTTCTCCGACACGGTGAAGAGGTATTCGGCCGTGTACCACGTTTGGAGCAGCACGCTAAGTATGCCGCGTGTTTTCGTGCCTTCGTGGGCGCAGATGCGCTCGGCGACTTCGCGCTGGAGCATGCCGGTGCATTCCTCCACCAAGTCGCGGTTGTCGAGAACCTTGAAAAATATCTGTGACGATATGTTGTAGGGGTAATTTCCTATCAGGCAGCACTTCGGTTTGCCGACCAGGGCTGCAAGGTCGAGCGCGAGGAAGTCGGCTTCCACTATGCGATCCTGTCGCAGTCCTTCTATATTCCCTTCGTGCAGATACTCAACGCTTTCCTTGTCGAGTTCGACAACAGTGACATCGCGGCCGTCGGCTACGAGATACTGCGTCAGCACACCCGTGCCGGGACCGACTTCGATCACCGGCAAGTCGGGGCAATCGTCAATGGTTGAGGCGATGCGGCGAGCGATGCTCATATCGGTCAGGAAGTGCTGACCAAGTGACTTTTTGGGCTTGACATTCTGCATAATAACGACTGCGGCCGGCGTTTCACGACCGTTCAACGGACAAAGTTACGAAAAAAGTGCGGTTTATACTCTCCATTTTTTATGAGAAAAGATGGCGTTGCAAAATTGATGTAATGCCGGCATAAGCCGGCAAATGTAGGGACGAGCCTTCGGCCCGTCCGCCGTCACCGGGTATGTAACTAATTGTAATACAATGTATTATGTATTAATGGCATGCGAAACGCATGCCGCTACATCCATCTTATCGCGGGCGTTTTTCGGGCAATTCGGGGCGGAGGTGATAGGTGTCGCGCAGGTGCTCGAACGTGTCGGGTGCGGCACGTAGAGCCGCATCGTCTACGGTCGGGTCATAGCCTCGGTATGCCACGGCAGGAGTTATGTATCGTGCTACCGGCGGAATGTCGCCGCCGACTTCGATATGCGGCAGGTCGAAGCATTCGGAGAAGGCGTCGACGGCCATCCGCGTGGCTCGGCGTTTGCCCGCATCGGAATATCCGGCAATGTGCGGCGTGGCGATGGCCGCTCGGTGCAGCAAATCTCGATTGATGTTCGGCTCTCCCTCCCAGCAGTCGATAATCGCCGGGCCAACGATGCCGCGATCGATGGCATCGATCCATGCCGCAGTGTCGGCAATCGGGCCGCGAGCGGCGTTGATGATTATCGGGGCGCGGCGCAGGCTGTCGAAGAAGCGGCGGTCGGCCAAATGGTATGTGGCATCTTCGCCCGTGCGAGTGAGCGGCGTGTGGAAGGTGATGATGTCGGCTTCGGCGGCAATTTCATCGAGCGACGACCATCCGTCGCCGCCTTCGGCACGCTGCCGCGGCGGGTCGCATACGAGCACTCGCATGTGCATGCCCCGTGCCCATTGTTCTACGATACGCCCCACATGTCCCACGCCGACGATGCCGAGCGTGTACGACGACAGCGGACGGTTGATGACGCGCATCAGCGTGGAGAATACATACTGAGCCACAGCCGGTGCGTTGCATCCCGGAGCGTTGGCAACGGTGATGCCGTGCTCCTTGCACCACGGCAGGTCGATATGGTCGGTGCCGATGGTGGCTGTGGCGATGAATTTCACACGCGAACCTTCGAGTAGGTCGGCGTTGCACTTGGTGCGGGTGCGGATGATCAGGGCGTCGGCGTCCTTGACAACTTCGCGGGTGATTGCCTCGGGGGAAACGGTGCCCACAGCGGCAATTTGCATCAGCGGCTTGATGTACGGAACATAGGCATCGACCACCACGCGCTTGCGGCGGAATCCGTTGCCTGTCGGTGGAACTTGTATCATAGCGATAATAAAAATCTCCAAATATACAGCGCTATGTAGATGGCGATGACGCCGATGACGCCGATATACTGCCGCTCATAGCGATGATTGACAAAGTAGTGGGTAATCTGATAGGCGGCGCACACATTGAGCAGCGGCAGATAACCGGCCATGTTGTCGAAGTCGATTATGAGCGCCACGAGTGTGGCGAGCGCGGTGACGAGCATAGCACCGTTGAATGCGCGAGCCTTGGCATTGTAGGCAATGGTTTTGAGTACATTGGCCGTGACCGAGAGGATGAGCAGCAGCACTGTGATGCCGATGACACCGAGTGTGTAGAGCACCGAGCGGCTTTCCATGGCCGTGAACACGTCGGTGATCTGCGGCATATGGATGTCGTTGATGCTGATGATGCCGAAGCCGAGGAGGATAATCCACACGGTGGCTATGCCGAGCAGGGCTGCCGATATGGCGCGCGGTGACATTATGCGCATCTGGGCGCACATCAGCAGAAATACCGGAATGTAGAATATGAAGCCGTACTGAATGGCCGTCCCGAGCGACAGCAGCAGGAATGTAAGGAACACTTTGCGTACCTGTGTCGGATCGCTGTAGGTGCTGAACATTAGCATAGTGCACACCATAATGATGGCTGCCACGATCGAACCCGAACCGAAATGGAGCAGGCTGAACGGCTCTGCTGCCTGCATCACGGCAAACAACCCCACGTGAAGCCACGACAAGGCTCGCAACACGTTGAATGCGCGATTGGTGAGCACCATCAGCGCCATGATGCCGAGATTGAAAATGATATTGGCGGTGACACCGACCCACATCGGCATCGGCTTCAGCAGTTCGGCCAAGAGGCCCGGCGACATGGCGTCGTCGCCTATGTAGAGGCCGAGTGCAGTCACGACCACAACGTACAGCGACGCGATGACAACCATCGCTATGGCTGCCGGCAACTTGTGGAACTGCTGACTGAGTTGCGCCGCTTTGATCATCGGAGGTCGTCGTTTATATGCTTTACTGCAATGCGAGTACGTCGCGGCCGATGTCGCGGCGATAGTTCATGCCGTCGAAGTGTATGTCGGTCAAAGCGGCATAACTGTGTTGCAGTGCTTCTTCGAGCGTCGGAGCAAGCGATGTCACCGCCAGAACGCGACCGCCCGAGGTGACAAGTCGGCCTTCGGCGTCGGTGGCGGTGCCGGCGTGGAACACTATGCTGCCTTCGGGAGCAAGATTGCCGGTTATTTCTTTACCCTTGTGGTATGAGCCGGGGTATCCGCCCGATACAGCGATGACAGTTGCTGCGGCTTCTTCTGTGGCTTCGGCCGGAATGTCGGCGAGGTTGCCCTCGGCGGCACCTTGCAGCAGGTCAACGAGGTCCGATTTCAGTCGCGGCATCACCACTTCAGTCTCGGGGTCGCCCATACGCACGTTGTATTCAATCACATACGGCTCGCCTTCCACGCTGATAAGGCCGAGGAATATAAAGCCGCGATATACGAGGCCGTCGGCGAGCAGGCCGTCGATTGTGGGACGGATGATGCGCTGCTCCACCTTGTCCATAAACGCCTTGTCGGCGAACGACACGGGGCTTACCGCACCCATACCGCCGGTGTTGGGACCGGTGTCGCCTTCGCCCACGCGCTTGTAGTCCTTGGCTACGGGCAGTATGCGATAGCCGCCGTTGCCGTCGGTGAGCACGAACACCGAGCATTCGATGCCCGAGAGAAATTCTTCAATCACCACCTTGGCCGATGATGCGCCGAAGCGGCCGCCGAGCATATCGGCAAGTTCACGGCGGGCTTCGTCGAGCGTAGGCACTATGAGAACGCCCTTGCCGGCAGCGAGACCGTCGGCTTTGAGCACGTAGGGAGCTTTAAGTGTGGCGAGGAAGTCGCAGCCTTCGGCAAGTGTATCGGC
>CALKKU010000173.1 GCA_937995285.1 uncultured Bacteroidales bacterium
TTGTTTGTTTGTGAAATATTTATGTTAATTTTGCACGTGAATGTTAATTTCATATGAAGAAGCATACTATATGGATATTGACAGTCCTGATGGTGTTTACCTTCATGGGACTATTGTGCATCCAGATATTCTACATGAAGAATATCGTGGAGATTCGCTATGAGCAGTTTTCTCAGGGCGTAAGGCAGAGTTTGCTCTCCGTGGCCGTCAAGCTTGAAAAAGACGAGACGCGATACTATTTGGAGGATGAACTCAATCGCGTGGAATCACAGTCGATATATGCCCAACATCTTGGCGGCACGCTACCACAGCAAGAGGGTATCAAATACACATTCTCTACGGCGTCGGGACTTGAGGCCGACCTTACTATCAAAGGCGATGCATCGGAGATTACAAAGTTGCAAAGTGGCAGTTCGATTATCGGACGCAGTTCTCGCAATATGCAGGACGCTTATCACAGCCACTACCTGTATCAAAAAGGTATGCTTGATGATGTTATTCTCAACATCATATCCTCGGCATCTAACCGCCCCATATCGCAGCGTGCCGATTCGGCTGTCGTGCGCAAGTATCTCTATCAGCAACTTGATACTATCGGACTGAATGTACCGTTTGAGTTTGCTATCGTCAACCGTGCCGGTATAATCCAGTATCGTTCGGCCGGCTACGATCCTGCTGCAGCGTCGGATGATAATACTTTCACGCAGACGTTGTTCCCTCGCGATCCGTCAGCTCGTCATCATTTTCTGAAAGTATATTTCCCCACAAAGAAGGATTATATCTTCAAGTCGATATCGTTCATGGTGCCGGCATTCGCCTTTACCATCATTCTGCTCATCATATTCGTGTTCACGATTATTGTCGCTTTCCGCCAAAAGAAATTGACGGAGATGAAGAACGACTTTATCAACAATATGACGCACGAATTCAAGACGCCTATATCTTCGATATCGCTTGCCGCGCAGATGCTCAACGACCCGGCGGTGCGCAAGTCTCCGGCTATGTTGCAGCAAATATCGCAGGTGGTCAATGACGAAACGAAGCGACTTCGCTTCCAGGTTGAGAAGGTGCTGCAGATGTCAATGTTCGACCGCCAGAAATCTACACTGAAGATTCAAGAAATTGATGCCAACCTTACGGTTTACAATATAGTAAATACATTCAAACTCAAGGTCGAAAAATATGGTGGTCACATCACTGCTAACCTCGATGCTATGAACGCTCTTGTCGAGGTGGATGAAATGCACTTCACCAACGTGATATTCAACCTGCTCGACAATGCAGTAAAATACCGCTCGGAAGATCGTCCTCTGCACCTCGTGGTTTCATCGCGCGACCTTGATGAAGATCACATCGAAATCTCGATTCAGGACAACGGTATCGGTATCCGCCGCGATGATGTGAAGAAGATATTCGACAAGTTCTATCGCGTGTCGACAGGCAACCGCCACGACGTGAAAGGTTTCGGCCTCGGCCTTGCTTACGTGAAGAAGATGGTCGGCGAACTTGGCGGTACTATCAATGTCGAAAGTGAACTTAATGTAGGAACAAAATTTATAATCATATTACCACTCTCTAATAATTAACAGTTATGGAAGAACGCATGAAAATCCTGCTCTGCGAAGATGATGAAAATCTCGGCATGCTCTTGCGCGAATACCTTCAGGCAAAAGGCTTCAACGCCGATCTCTTCAGCGACGGTGAAACCGGTTACAAGGCTTTCCTCAAAGGTAAGTACGACATCTGTGTCCTTGACGTGATGATGCCCAAAAAAGACGGATTCACTCTTGCTCAGGAGATTCGTACATTCAACAACGAAGTCCCCATCATCTTCCTTACGGCCAAGTCGCTCAAAGAGGATATCCTCGAAGGTTTCAAACTCGGTGCCGACGACTACATCACCAAGCCTTTTTCGATGGAAGAACTCGTGCTTCGTATCGAGGCTATCCTGCGCCGCGTCAAAGGCAAGAAGGGTAAAGAAGTCACTATGTACAAGATCGGTCGTTTCACCTTCGACACTCAGAAGCAAGTGCTGATGATCGATGACAAGGTGACCAAACTCACTACCAAGGAGTCTGAACTGCTCAGCCTGCTCTGTGCTCACGTCAACCAGATACTTGAACGCAATTATGCTCTCAAGACTATCTGGATTGATGACAACTACTTCAATGCTCGTTCAATGGACGTCTATATCACCAAGCTGCGCAAGCATCTCAAGGACGATCCTACGATCGAAATCATCAACATTCACGGCAAGGGTTACAAGCTTATTGCTCCGGAATCGGATTCAAAGAAGTAATTCGTGGAATTTATCCTGTTATAATCATAAGTCGGTCGGCAGTGCTCGGGCACAGCCGATCGACTTTTTATAAAGTATAGTGTGAAAAATATAAAAAGGGGCTTCATCACGAAGTCCCTTTTTATGAATTTCCAATAGGTACAATTTCTAAGGTAAAAAAGATTGTTTTTAGGTTTGCACTGCAAAGTTCACACTTTTTAGAAAGTCTGCCAAATTATTTTATATGTTGTACGGCATATTTCTGTGAAAATTTCCCAATTGGGTGGATTTTCGGACAGCGTTAACCTTGCTCAATGATTCCTTTAATCTTTTCGATAGAAGATTGTAACTCTTTATCTATTGGTAAGCGTTCTTCAATATTGCGGCACGCATATATCACAGTGGCATGTGTGCGGCCGAGTTTGTTGCCGATGTTCTTGAATGACATACCGGCCATTTTCTTGGCAAGGTACATCACTATTTGGCGAGCATCGGAGATTTCGCGTTTGCGGCTCTTGGTGAACAGTGTGTCGGGTTCGAGCGCGAAGTGCGAGCTTACGGCTTGTGTCACCATCTCGAAGTTGACTTGGCGGCGACGGATGCGAATTGCATTGGCTACCACGGTGCGTGCAAGATCGAGTGTAATCTCGCAGTTGAGAACTGTGGCATGTGCTACGAGAGACACAACTACGCCTTCGAGTTCGCGAATAGAGTCAGTGACGTTTTCTGCGACATATTCAATCACTTCGGCCGGGAGGTCAAGTCCGTCCTGTTCGGCTTTGCGCATCAGTACACCGCGGCGCAACTGCAGGTCGGGCTTCTCAAGTTCGGCCGATGCGCCCCATTTGAAACGCGACAGCAGGCGCTGCTCGAAACCGTCCATTTCCGACGGCGGACAGTCACTCGACATTATTATCTGCCGATTGTTCTGATGCAGTTGGTTGAATATGTGGAAGAATGTATTCTGTGTTTCGGGTTTGCCTGCAAGGTCTTGAATATCGTCCACAATCAGAGTGTCGATGCTCTGATAAAAGTGGAAGAAATTGTTGATTTGACCCTTGTGGTTTGCTGCCGTGTACTGGCTCTGGAACAGGCGTGCCGTTACATACAGCACGCGTGCATCGGGATTCTTTTCCTTGATGCGGATGCCGATAGCCTGAATGAGGTGAGTTTTGCCCACACCGGTTGGGCCGAATACGAACAGCGGGTTGAAAGTTTTGTTCGTCGGGTCATCGGCAATTGATTGTGCTATTGTGCGCGCGAGGCGGTTGCTGCCGCCATTGCAGTAATTCTCGAAATTGTAGCGAGGATTAAGCTGTGAATAAAATGATTTGGGTTGCTCTGCAATAAACGGATTGGCTGCCGGTGCGGTAGCGTTGCGTACGATGGTATTGGATGATTCCGATGACCTTACATTGACTTCGGTCTTTGGTTCATCCATAATTGTGTCGAAGCAATAGAAAAGTTCAACACCTTCTCCATACACTTTTCTGATTGCTGCACCAAGTATATCTCTGAAACGATTATCGAGCTCATCGGCAAAATACGGTGAGGGCACATTGAGACGCAACTGATTATTTGCGAAACTACGATGTGTCACCGCGCCAAACCAGGCGCTGAATTGCTGAGGTGAGAGGTTGTCCTTTATTAATGCTCGACACTCCTCCCACAGTTCGATGTGGTCTGTTTGCATGATAGTGAGGTGCTGAATTTGGTTTCACAAATTTCCGATAAAAATTTTAATTTTCAAATGCTATTTTTATTTGGAAATTAAGAAAATGTTACAACATTATACAAATCAGCAACTTAGACGATTGCTTTAAATTATGATTATAGTAATTGTTTATAAATATATATGTAAATTGTTGT
>CALKKU010000174.1 GCA_937995285.1 uncultured Bacteroidales bacterium
AGACCTTAAAAATCAGAGGCTGCGCCGTAATACGTAATTACGACACAGCCCCGCTACACCCATCGCATTATGTCAATATTTAATAACACCGACATTTTGCGACACCCTCTTGCGAATTCTTTATCGCTATTCTATGATCGTTGCGACGGAAGTGACAGATTCGGGAAATTTCAAGGCTTCTATGTCGGCGGCCAATTGCTCGTTCTTTTCGCAACTGCGGCCTTCGCGCAAGTTGGAAATATATCGGTCGGCAGCACCGCGCAGCATCGCCGAAGCCTCGAAGGCTCGCGCATAGTACGCATTGGCTTGCGCATAATCTACATCGGTATCAATCCCCTCATAATGATAATCGCCGAGGGTGTTAAGCGCGTAGTCGAAGCCGTCCGACGCAGCCTGTGAAAGAACATCCGAGGCAAGCGCTCCGTCGGGCTTGATATCGCCGATGCCACGCAAACAAATCACGCCATAGAGATAACGCGCATAGAGATTGCTTTCGGTCAAGCGGCGAAGCGACGTGATAGCCTTGCTTCCATTGCGCTTCGGATTGTCGGTACTGAGAAACATCATAGCTTCGAGCGTGGCTGCGTACGATTCATCGACTTTCTTCAGAGCCTTGATATGATCCTTGGCCGATTTGAGATTATTCTTTTCGATGTCGCGCACGGCAAGGATGAAATGTCCGAAAGGCGTATCGACCTGCGACTCGGCAGTTTCCGGCACAAACAAGCCTTTGATTTGCCGCACAAACGAACCGCGAGACACAAGCCACGATAACTGATAGGCCGCGTCGACAAACTTATTGTCGGCTGCATCGGCTAACGCATTCTCATACAAAGCCCTGGCAAGGCCTTTACGGGCAGCCGACTGCAACCACTTGCGCGACAGTGTCGACGACTTACCGACGCCCACGCCGTCGCGATAGAGATGCGACACATAGTACTGCGCATTGGCCATACCGTGCTCGGCTGCACGCAGCACATAGACGAAGCCCATCGTCGGATCGGCCTTCACGCCGCGACCTTCGCAAAGCAGCATACCATAGTAGTAGCACGACATATCGTTGCCGATCAAAGCGCCTTGCTTGAAGCGAGCCACGGCTTTCTTTTCATCATGCGCATTCAGATAAGCCAAGCCGGCCATACCCGTAGCATCGGCATCGCCTGCTTCAACCAGCAGGTCATAATATTCGGCACTGCGGCCGAAGTCCACAGCCGTGCCAATGCCGTTGTAGTAGAAGTGTGCCACGGCAGCCGCCTCGAACGGATGCCGCACATCGGCAGCCGCTTCAAGCGCAGCAAACAGTTCGTCGTTGCCGGCCTTGAGCGAATGGATATACAAGTCCATAGCCTTCACAGAGTCCTGATCAACACCCGCACCTTCCTGATAGCAACGCCCGAGTGCGGCAACAGCGCCGTTGTGCCCGAGCGATGCAGCCTTGGCCCACAGCCCGGCAGCCTTGGAGTCGTCGGCCGCAAAAAATTCACCGGTGCGATACCAACGCGCGAGCGTGTTGAGCGCTTCGGGGTCATTATCCTGAGCGCGGACGACTACGGACATCACGCTGTCGCGGTCGACCACTGCTACGGTGTCAACGGCCGATGCATACGACGCGAGCGGCGCCAAAGCGGCCACTGCAAGGACTAATATGGAGAGCTTTTTCATGTCAATAGGGAGTTGAGGAGGTGAAACAAGACTACCGACTAAAAGTCGTCGAAGTCATCAAGCGGATCACGCATTCCGAACGTGCCGTAATCATCGAAATCGTCGTGCATACCTATGTGATGTCCGATATGCGTTCCGCTATGCGGAGAACCGATGTCGCAAATATCGTCATCTCCGAGCGTATCGTGGAGAGCGTGATACGTCATATAATCCTCGGCCATATTATGCGTGTGATCCCCGCCACTGCCGCCGAACAAGTTTCGGAAGAAGTGCCGGAATCCGTACATAGCAATAAAATCATACCATGGCAGATCGCCAAAACGATGAGTTCTCATATCTGTAGCATTATTTATCGGTAAACAGCATCTTGGTGCGACCCATCACTATGCGGTCGCCGAAGTTGAGCTCGACGGCCTCGCCGGGAGCAAGTTCTCGGTCGTTGACGTAGACGGGATTTGCAGCCTTGCGCACCTTGAAGAAGAACACCGCACCGGAGGGTTGGTTCACTGTCTCGATCTGTGCCGAGCGGCGGCTCATAGCCGAATCGCCGGGGACGTTGATGTCGCTTATCGCTGTCGCGTCGGTGCGGCCGATAATCGTCACGCCGAAGCCCTCGATTTTGAAGTCGAGTACCTTGCAGGGCAAGAATTTGCGGCGAGCATACACGCGAAGCACCGCCACCGGCGGACGCGTAGCCACAGTCCATGTCGGCATCACATCGCCGGCACGGCGTGTTTTCTGATCCTCAACCTGTTCGGCCTGCGATGCAGGCACTTGCGCAACGTCGACTTTAACTGCGGCCGATGTCGGCTCTGCGGCCGGTTGCTCGGGCGCTTTGAAGTTGACTTTGAACTTATTGCTACACTTGGGACAGGTGAATATGCTCGTCACCGCACGTCCCGGATGGCGCACCTTGAATCGTCCGCCGCACGAAGGACATGCGACGATCTGAAGTCGTTCGGCAGGCTGCTGTGGTTGCGGTTGCGGTTGCAATTGATTTTCTTCCATAATTACGCGAAGTCTTCAGAATCAATTACATCAGCCATCACGTCGTCGTTGACCTCGAAGTCGTGATCTTCATCGTAGGCTACGTAGCCTTCTTCGGTTTCGCACTCGGCATCGGCCACGGTGAGGAAGCCCTGGTTTTCGTCGACGAAGAACGAGCCGCCTTCGTCGGGACGAATGATGTCGAACACGCCGTCGCCGTCGAGGTCGACCATCACGCCTTGCATACCCTCGGCATCGATGTAGCGAGCCTGAGTGGTTTCGTTGCCGTTGATGTCATATACTTTTTCGACATTGCCGGTGAACGAGAAAGGAGCGTCGCCGTCGTAGTCCTGAGCGTCGACCTCATCCACTGCGATGATCGCATCAGCAATATCGTCGGGATTCTCGGCCACCTCGATTTGCGGCTCGATGACAGTATCGGCTTCGTGAATTTCTTCAACAGGTTGCTCTACTACCGGTTGAACGGGCTGAACGGGCTGCACAGGTTGTTCGACCGGCTGCTCGACGTGCGGCGTGACATGTGTGGCGGTATGTGTCACAGTCGGCTCTGCAACCGCCTGTTCGTCAGCCGCAACTTCAGTCTCAGACGCGGCGGGCTGCTCAATATCGTCGAGGTTGTCGTCGAGGACGAGATTTTTGTCGGCTGTCAGCTTTTCGTAAGCATAAGTGCCTGCGGCACCGGCAGCCGCACCCGTTGCGGCGGTTGCAGCCACTGCGGCAGCCGTATTATTCGATTGCTTGTTGGATTTGTCGGAGCGGTCGTTAGTTCCGTTCAGAGCAATTGTATCGGTGTTCATATCGTTGAGTTTTTAGATTGCCGTTTTGAGTTTTTATCACGTTGCAAAGTTAACTCTTCGTCAATGGCGATTGCAAATTTCGGCGCGGGTCTTTGACGAAGCGCCACCGTTTCTTGACGAAAGCCAACGATTGACTGACGAACTCAAATGTCGAAATAATCGGTGCTGTCGGCACTGTAGCGAATCAGCTCCACGTCGTGCATGCTGCGCGGCGCTATCATCACGGGATGTTGCTCGCCGTCGCTGCGGCGATACACGTCTTTATGGATATGCTTGAACAGTTCCATGACCGTTATGCCGCGGTTGTGATCGGTATCGGCCTTGCCGCGCATACCGGTAATCAGTGCCTGCGTGAACAGACTCTTGTTGAGCCAACCGCCGCCCCAACTCGATTCGTCGCCGCGGCTCGACAGCATATATACATGTCCCTTCTGCGGCTTCAGACCTTCGAGCCAGTTGCTGCTGTCGCTAACATCGTTGCCGGCCGAGCCCGAGAAGCATGCGTCGACAAACACGAATACCTCCGAAGCCCGGGTGTCGGACAGTTCCTGCACCAGGCGCGAATAGTAGAGGTTGCTCTGATAGCACAGCATACCGCCGGGGAAGCCGTGACCGGTGAAGAAGAATATGATGCGGTCGCCTTCCTGAGCGCGGTGAGTGATGGCACGAAGTTTCTCGATGATGTTGTCGGCATTGGCATAGCGCGATGTCAGCATAGTTATGTCCTTGGTTTGCGTGCCGAGAATCTTGCGCAACGCCTTCACGTCGTTTGTGTTGGTGGTGTTATCACCTTGATCTTCGCCACCGTAGTTGGATATTCCCGCCAGCAGGGCATAGGTACGAGCTTCGACCTGCGGTACTGCCATTGCCACGATGGCAAGGAGCACGATTATGATACGTTTAATTGTCTTCATAGTCAATTATATTGATGTTGCTTTATCGGTTCATTTACATCACATAGCCTTGCAAGCCGAGCAGCGGGCGAGGCGCAGGTCGTATTCGCTGAGCGGACGTCCGCACTTGGGACAGACGATCAGTCGCGAGCGCAGCGCCTTGATGTTGCGGAGCTTGTCGGCATCGTTGCGGTACATATAGCGCAGGATTCCGGTCGGAATAGCCGTCACCCCGGCGGTGATCGCGATGAGCACCCCGGGATCGATGGGCACAAACAGTCGCACGAGCATCGTAAGAGCCGCGAGTCCGACGGGGGCAAGAATCGTATTGCGATTGTGATTCTTTATCGTTGTCGCCTGACGTGCCTCGCGCTCTGCAAGACGCTGTTCGAGCGAACGCAGGTATGCGAACTCAAACTTATAGTCTTCGGGGGCGAGCACGTGATGCGCCATAAACGTGAACGAACCTGCATCCTCCGGGCCGAGGCGCACGAAGTCGGTGGGGCGGATGCGGCACGCTATGATGCGACGGAAAGAGCCTTCGTCGTCGCGCACAAACACGCCGTTGCCACGCCCCTCCTTCAGGTCTTCGAGATACCACTCATTACTATCGGTATCCACCGTGAGGCGGGCGTGCTCGCCGTGGACATAAGCGCACGCCGACGATATTTCAAACGGTTGGTCGCCCTTGCGACCGAGTGTAAATGTTTGCTTCATACGTAGTTCTTCGTCAATCCTGCTTGTGCGGCGCTTCGGAGAACGATGCCGTCACCTTGTCCTTGTACATTTTGAGTAAAGCCTTGGGCACTTGAAGTTTGAAGTGGTGACTTTCGAGGTCGCTCAGTGTCAAGTATTGCTTCAACACATTGATATTCGACAGAAATGTCTGGTTGATAATGAGGCTGCGGCCGAGGCGCACGAATGCCGACGCGCCCTTGGGCAGAGCGTTGGCGAGTATCTTTTCGACACCCGACAAGCCCGTATTGAGCATCAATGCGTGGCCGCTGATATATGTGAGGCGGGTATAATTGCCGTTTGCTTGGAAAAATGCCACCCGGTCGAGGTCGATAACCAACAGTTCGTCGCGGGTGTTGATACATACTTTTTTCATCGGTACGATTATTGATATAACATTAGACTTCAAAGTTAAAGAATTTGAGCCACATACGCAAATCCGGCACGATATACGCATCGCAGCAACGAACACGGACGCCGCACGGCAAACGGCAAGTTGGCCGTTTCGTCGGGATTTTGTAACTTTGTAGCCCGAAATTCATAGCAACCACATAATTACCACATACAATCATGTCATTACAATGCGGCATAGTAGGTCTGCCCAACGTCGGCAAATCGACCCTCTTCAACTGTCTCAGCAACGCCAAGGCCCAGTCGGCCAACTTCCCCTTCTGTACTATCGAACCCAACGTCGGCGTCATCACCGTGCCCGACGAGCGTCTCACCAAGTTGGTGGAGATGTGCAACCCGCGTTCGGTCGTACCGGCCACCGTCGAGATCGTCGACATCGCCGGCCTCGTGAAAGGCGCATCCAAGGGCGAAGGCCTCGGTAACAAGTTCCTGGCCAACATCCGCGAGACCGACGCTATCCTGCACGTGCTGCGTTGCTTCGACGATGACAACATCACCCACGTCGACGGCTCGGTCGACCCTGTCCGCGACAAGGAAATCATCGACTACGAACTCACGCTCAAGGACCTCGAAACCATCGAATCGCGCATGGCCAAGACGCTGAAGCAGGCACAGACCGGCGGCGACAAGGCGGCCAAGATGCAGTACGAGGTGATGAAGCAAATCAAAGACGCCCTCGACCAAGGCAAGCCCGCCCGCTCGGTATCGTTCGAGACACCCGACGAGCAGAAGTTTGCCCGCGAGCTCTTCCTGCTCACTTCCAAGCCCGTGCTCTACGTCTGCAACGTCGACGACGCTTCGGCCGTCAACGGCAACGCCTACGTCGATGCCGTGCGCAAGGCCATCGAAGGTGAAGATGCCCAACTGATGATCGTAGCCGCCCAGACCGAAAGCGAAATCGCCGAACTCGACACTTGGGAAGAACGTCAGGAATTCCTTGCCGAAATCGGCCTGAAGGAATCGGGCGTGTCGCGCCTCATCCGCGCCGCCTACAATTTGCTCGACTTGCAGACCTACTTCACCGCCGGTCCCGACGAAGTGCGTGCGTGGACATTCATCCGCGGCTCGAAAGCGCCCAAGTGCGCCGGCATCATCCACACCGACTTCGAGAAGGGCTTCATCCGCGCCGAGGTCATCAAGTACGACGACTACGTGACCCTCGGCGGCGAAACCGCCGTGCGCGAAGCGGGCCGCCTCGGCGTCGAAGGCAAAGACTACGTGGTGCAGGACGGCGACATCATGCACTTCCGTTTCAACGTATGATTTTATCGGTGAAATTATCGAAATGTCAATTTTTTACGTTAACTTTGCATTTGATATAAACGTTACTATCCCTCAATGAGAGTCAAAATACATCACGAAGGACGGAATATTCTCATCGTCATGCTGGTCGTTATCCTTGCGATAATCGTGCCGCTGTGGCTGTGCGTCGGCGCGTTACCCGTGGCCGTACCGGCATCCGTCACCGTGGTTTGCGCCATTCTCTATCTGTTGACAATCAACTTCTTCCGTTCGCCGCGCCGCCGCTTCATCGGCGATGCGACCAATGCGGTGGTGTCGAGCGTTGACGGCAAAGTGGTGGCTCTCGAAGAGGTATACGAACCGGAAGTTCTGAAATGCCGCTGCCTTCAGGTGTCGGTATTTATGACCATATTCAACGTGCACGCCAACCGCTACCCGGTCAACGGCCGCGTGCTGTCGACAGCACATCACGACGGTCGATTCCTGTCGGCCTACCTGCCCAAGGCCAGCACCGACAACGAACGCTCCACGGTGGTGATTGAAACACCCGCCGGCCAAAAAGTGGTTGTGCGCCAGATTGCCGGAGCTGTCGCCCGTCGCATTGTCACCTACGCCGAGCCGGGCGACGAAGCGCTCATCGACGAGCAGTTGGGCTTCATCAAGTTCGGCTCGCGTGTCGACATCTTCCTGCCGCTCGGCACAGAGACTTTCGTAAAGATAGGCGACAAGACTGTCGGCGGCATCACCCTGATAGGACGCCTGCATCCCGAAACGACCTAAGCAGTATGTCAAAAAAAATCTCAACTCTCATTCCGAATCTCATAACGCTGTGCAACCTGCTTTCGGGCTGCATCGCCACATATATGGCATTTCATCTCGACGACACATTCGCCGGCCTATCGGGCTTGCAATGGACGTGGATATGGATATGCGCCGCAGCGGCTTTCGACTTCTGCGACGGAGCCTCGGCACGTGCCTTGCACGCCTACTCGCCCATCGGCGCCGAGCTCGACTCGCTGTCCGACCTCGTAAGCTTCGGCGTGGCTCCGGCGATGATGATGCTCAACACTATGACACACTACGAAGCCACCACATGGCTTTGCTTCATCACGTTCCTCATCCCGCTGTGCGGAGCCTACCGCTTGGCTAAGTTCAACTGCGACACCACCCAGGCCACCTCGTTCCGCGGACTGCCCATCCCTGCCAACGCCATATTTTGGATCGGTGCAGCCGGCTGGATTCAGACCTACGGCTACCCCGGCACCGCGCCGTTGACTCTCGTCGTGATGCTGCTGTCGTGGCTTATGGTATGCGACCTGCGTATGTTCTCACTGAAATTCAAGAATTTCGATTTCCGCGAAAACTTCCGCCGCTATGTCCTCATCCTCGCCACCGTGGCGTTCTGCCTCACATGGCACGTAGCCGGACTCGTATGGGCAATCGCTCTCTATGTGTTCATCTCCCTGATGGGCCGCAAAGAACCAGTATAACGCTTCTCTCCTCAACAACTCTCCCCTATGCTCACATTCCTCTTTTTTTTACTCTTTATATTTTTTGTCCTGCCGCAGATAGTCCTCAAATGGCTGCTGCCGTGGTTTGTGCGCCACCGCATGCGGAAGATGCAGGACAATATGCGCCAAGCCTACGAACAAGCCTACGGCTCACAGGCCAATACAAGCACCAACGGTCGCACCGCAGCCGATTCGCGCAGCGCTGCAGGTCGCCGCAGCAAGCGCATCGACCCGTCGGTGGGCGAATACGTGCAATTTGAAGAAATCACCGAAGACACCGCCACAACCGTCGAGACCAACGCCGCCGGTGACACCACCGTCACCACCGAATCACAAATCGAAGACGCCGTCTGGGAAGACGTGAAATAAAATCAGCCGGCAGGGTGCTGCAAAATTAACGTAATGCCGGCAAATGTAGTGGCGAGCCTTTGGCCCGCCTGCGGTTGTATCGCCCATATTTGTTTACACAACATCATATTGCGCGTTCAGGCGGGCCAAAGGCTCGCCGCTACATTTGTCGCTATAAAGCGGCATTTAGATCAAAACGCACGCATTTCACGCATCATTAAACCACCGCGAACGGATTATAACAAAATACTTATCAAAAAGTTTGCAAAGATTAAAAATATTTATAACTTTGCGACCGAGAGCCAATATTGGCTTCATAACCCTTTAAACCAATCATCATGAAAAAAGACATGTTCATGGCGAATGAACTCCGGGAGCTCGAAGCCTTGGAGATTCGCGGCGGCGACACGCCGAGCGTACAATCGCAGAACGGATGCATCAATGAAGTGGCCGGTTGCGGCGCCGGAGTTGATCAGACGAAATGCGTCAACAAAGAAAACGGCTGTGGCAGAGGTGTAGTCATAATAACACAGGAGCTGCAAGGAAAAGCCGCATCTCAAGTGCTTGTAAATTTCAAATTCAGGAGGGTGTTGCAAAATTGATGTAATGCCGGCAAAGGTAGGGGCGAGCCTTCGGCCCGCCCGCCGTCGTTCAGTACACAATTAATTATAACACAGTGTATTGCAACGTCCCGCATTGTAATCAATTATATACAATCCCGCAGCAGACGTACCAAAGGTACGTCCCTACAAGTTGACGGTATTATAATATTGCCGAAATACATATTTTGCAACAAATCACTATTAACCTCTTAATCGCCGAATACTGATGAGACATTTCGCAACACTTCTTTTGCTGAGCCTCTGCTTTGCTGTCAACACCTCTGCGCAAGTTGCCGAAAATGACTCTGCCAGTGCAAAGGTGCTGAATGAGGTTGAAATAACGGCGGACAATTATGTCCACAAGGACGGCTATGATCTCCTGCTACTCTCCAAAGCGAACAGAGAGTTCGGCACAAATGCCCTTGATGCAATCTCCTCAATGAGCCGATTCCTCACCTCGCTGAATGAGACGAAATTGTTGTTGTGGGACAGGTCTGAAGTATTCATTTTAATTAACGGCGTTCCTTCGACTGCCGAAGAGCTCCGCTCATACAGCGGCAATGACATCAAGAATCTAAAATTTTATAGCGTCGCTCCGCCACAGTATATGGCTTTCACATCCGGAGCAGTAGTTGATGTCATTATAAAGAGACGTCATGATATGCTGTTTTCAGGGTACTTCAATACCGTGAATGCAGTCAACACGGGATTCGGCACAAATCAGGCGAACCTCTCGTTTAGAGACTCCCTTAACCAGGTCAAAGTCGATTACTTCGTGGATTACCGCAATATCGGATCTATCAACAAAGATGCTCGCTACGAATATTCGCCAAGCACATATTCACAATACCGGGAACGCCAAAGATATAAAGGTGCCTACCACAGAGTATCGACAAGTTATCAGTATTTTTCAGGGAAGCACCTGTTCAACACAAAAGTTTCCGGGCTATTCGAGCCGGGCGAAACGAATTCCTCGGGAACACGCACTCTTTCAACAGGCGAAAACGTCAGCCGAAATTCTTCGGAATCACTGCTTAAATCCAATTCGCGGGCTCTGTCATTGGATATGTATTACGGCTACACATTCGACAACGGAAGTCTGTTTGCCGTAGATGTGGTCAATACATTCGGAAAATCATATTCGGAATCATCATTGAATTCATATATACCGGATTCCGATATAAATAATTCCGTCTTTTCCCGATCCGACAATGACTCGTATTCGTTGATAGCCACATCCATGTACGTGTCGCGGATGTTGGGCGGTCAATTCTCCGCCGTTTCCAGATATGAATACAAGCAACTGAAGCAACAATATTTGGAGAACATCTACAAGCCTTACAACCACGATGAATTTGTGAATGTGGGGATGTATTGGCGAAAGAATAACATGACATTTATGCCGACGCTCGGATTATCGATATTAAAACAGGTCGACCAATCCGACTCTTTCACCACTGCATTACCATATTTGAGGCTTTACTACGATTGGTGGCCACAAGGTAAGTTGAAAGGACTGACATTCCAGGTGACGCTCAACCGACAAGGCCTGGCACCGTCGCTGAGTATGCTGACAGGCGCTCCGTCGTATATGGATTATTATTACTATTCGACAGGCAATCCAGATTTGAAGAACTACTCAAAAAATACAGCAAAATTTAACATCGCATATTTTGCGCCTAACAGTCAAAACTACATCAGTTTCATTGCCTGGATGGGATATTCCGACAAACCGATAGCATCAACAATTGATTATTCAGGTAATAATCCGATATTAATACCGAAAAATATCAACTACAGCTTCGACAACTTTTTCTATCTGACAGGCGCGTGGTATCCGTTCACATGGCTCGAAATCAACCCGTACATAGAATTAAACGGTGCCAAGAGTTCCACACCTTCGCATAGAACAAATATGTACTATATGCGATACGGCTGCCAACTTGCTTTTCACCTGAACAACTGGGAATTCGTATTAGCCGCAAATTCTCCGACAAAGGAATTTGACGGAGATCTATACCACCACGGAAGTCCTCAATTTGCTGCAACGGTGCAATACAAATATCGCAACTGGGCATTCGGAGGTAAGTTCAACTACTCAGGCCACAACAATTTTACTCGTTCGCTAAATCCTGACTTTAAATATCAGGAGACTTTGGATTGGAAACCGCTGCACGAACTTGTGAGATTATCGGTAGTATATTCGTTCAATATCGGCCGATCGAGACGGCACTCGGATAAGTATTTGAACGAATCTGGCGACGTCGATGCGCTGAATAAATACAACACACCGCAAAAGCCTAACTAAACCTTCGGAAATAAATCAATTTAAAATAGATTTAACAAAATATTTGCCAAAAAGTTTGCAAAGATTGAAATTATTTATAACTTTGCGACCGAAGGCCAATATTGGCTTCATAACCTATTAAACCATCTTATCATGAAGAAAGACCTATTCATGGCAAATGAGCTCCAAGAGCTCGAAGCCCTGGAAGTTCGCGGCGGTGACACGCCGAGCGTACAATCGCAGCTCAAGTGTTCCAACAAATCTATAGGCTGCGGAGCAGGCGTTGATCAGCTGGAGTGCAGCAATGATGTAACAGGATGCTCATTGCCTATCACAATTCAAAAAAACTGCACTACAATAGAAAGCGTATGCTCATAGCATTTGGCGCTGCAGTGGTTTGAACGTGGTTCTATTACACTCGGGAGATTTAATCTCCCGAGTTAAATCTTGACAACTCTATGAAAGAAAGTAATTATAATTTTTTGCTCTACGACAGCGGATATGGTTATTGGTACAATGCCTTATCCGGAGGTTATTTTCGGCTTTCAGAACCGGTAAGTCGAAAACTTTCAGGGCTGTTAGGTGCGCCTGATGAAATTAAGGAGGTTTCAGAGACTCTGTTCGATAAATTGGTCAACAACGGCTTCCTGGTATCAAATGACACCGATGAAATACAAATAATTCGCCAAAAACATCACGAAGCGGTTCATAGCAAACATTACTTTCTGATTGTACTGCCGACTTTGAACTGCAACTTCAAGTGCTGGTACTGCATCCAAGACCACGTACCATCGAGAATGTCTCCAAAGACATTCGATGCAATCAAACGGCACATCGAGTATATGATTGCGGAGCAAAAGATTGAATCACTGCATCTTGATTGGTTCGGCGGCGAGCCGTTTATGTATTTCGATCAGGTTATCAAGCCGCTAAGCGAATTTGCTATCGCCAAATGCGAAGAATACGGCATACCGTTTATCAACGGTTCTACTACAAACGGCTACTTCATCGATGAACGGATTGCTGACACACTGACAGATTTGAAATTCACTCAATTTCAAATAACTCTCGACGGCGACAAGGAGCATCACGACAAGGTCAAATTTATGAACGGATGCGATTCGGCATTCGACTATGTACTGACCAATATCGACCGCTTTCTTACCAAGAATCCGGGTATACAGATGTTCCTGCGAATCAATTATACTCACGACACACTGTCGAGTAACATTGTTGACGATGTCAACCGACACATCAGGGCGGGAAACCGCAACCGTGTTGTAATCACACCAAAAAAGGTTTGGCAAGAGAATGTTGACAAGAACTTCACGGATGTTATCGTCGACATACTCGATAGATTCTCAGAATCAGGTTATCGCGTTTCACGAAGAGACATCTGTCGTACATTTACTCCATGCTATGTCAACACGGAATTTTACAACGCCATCAACTTCAACGGACACGTGGTGAAGTGCACGGCATGCGACGACTTGTACTTGAAACAGCCCAAAGGCATCCTGTTGGATAACGGCCACATTCAATGGAATGACGATTACGACAAGAAATGCATCGAACCGACTTTTGAGAACGACAGATGCCTCAGCTGCAAGAAACTCCCGAATTGTATGGGCCTATGTCCACGCAATCATATGGCCGGAATGACCGGATGCAAATACAACTCGATAGATGAAGACTTTGAAAAATCATTGTTGGATTTCTTAATCAACGAATACAAATGAAACGACTTTCCATACTCTTTCTGCTATACCTCTGCCTTGGCTCTATAATATCGGCACAGACCACAGCGACTGATTCAGCACAAGTTGCTGTACCCGACTCTACTGACATCAAGGAGTTGAAAGAGGTCGAAATAACGGCGGAATCGTTTATTCATAAAGACGGCTACGATCTTCTGTTCTTATCAAAAGCAAACAGAGAGTTCGGAACAAATGCCTTGGACGCTATTTCCTCAATGAGCCAATTCTTGACTACGCTTAACGGCAACGGATTGATACTATGGGACAGAACAGAGGTGTTTATCCTGATTGACGGCGTTCCGGCCACCGCAACCGATTTAGCCGCCTACAAGGGCGACGACATCAAAAATGTAAAGTTCTATCATGTCGCCCCGCCACAATATATGGTCTACACAACAGGGGCAGTCGTTGACGTGATTCTTAAAAAAAGGCACGACCGCCTTTTTTCAGGATACTTCGATACAAGAAATGGCATCAATCATCCGACCGGAAACAACTGGGCGAATCTGACATACCGCGACTCTCTGAATCAAGTTCAAGTCAATTACAGTATCGGATACAACAACACCAACTCAATTAATGTCAACTCACGCTACGATTACTCTCCAGAGGAATTTTCACAATATTCCCAACTGAAGAAATACAGGTGGACCGGCCAAAGCGTGTCTGCAAGTTATCAATACTACAATGGTGCTCACCTCTTCAACGTCAGTGCCGGATATCAGAATGACAAATCTAAAGACACTTCGTTCGGAACAAGGACGCTCACCCAAGGAGCCGAGATCTCTCAGTTTTCATCTGATTCTCGTGTCAAATCCGGATCACATGCGTTTGCACTGAGTTTGTACTACAACTATGCACTGCGCAATGGAGGTCTCTTTGCAATAGATGTTGTAAATACATTCGGCAAATCGAATAGCGAATCATATTTGGGAGCTTCTCAGTCTGAAATCAGCACCGAAAATTCTGTCGGATCCTATGCCGACAATGACTCCTACTCGATGATTGCCACTTCTTATTTTGTATCAAAAGGGTTGGGAGGACAATACTCTTTTGCCTCACGATATGAATATAAACAGCTGCGGCAACACTATATTGATAATGTGTACAAGCCTTACTCACACGATGAATTTTTCAATGCCGGCATTAGTTGGAACAAGAACAATTTCACTTTCAATCCGACGGTCGGTCTAACAGTCCTGAAACAAGTCGATGCCGCCAATTCGTACACATCAGTACTTCCATACTTCAGACTATATTCAGGCTGGTGGGCGCAAGGCAAACTAAAAGGCCTTATACTTCAACTGACACTCGCTAAATTTGACCAAGCGCCCACACTGAGTACGCTGACTAATACACCTTCTTATATCGACTTTCACTTCTACTCACAAGGCAATCCGGAGTTACGGAATTATTCAAAGTATTCCGCGAACTTCACGGCATCGTATTACATACCCGACAGTAGAAATCAAGTTTCATTCAAAGCAAGAGTCAACTACTCAGACAACCCTATTGCGTCCACCATCGACAACTCCGGAGAGGTTCCTGTTCTTATGCCAAAGAACATCAATTATGAATTAAACAATTTCTTAATGATGTATGCCTCCTGGTATCCGTTCTCGTGGCTTGAACTTGTTCCATACGTGGAACTTAACGCATTCAAGAACTCCACACCTACTCATAAAACAAACATTTGTTATATGAGATACGGCGGCGGCATCACCTTCCACTATAAGGATTGGGAACTTTCATTGGCAGCAAACTCTCCGACAAAACGTTTTGATGGAGACCTCTACCTCTATGGCAGCCCTCAATATGCAGTCATCGCACAATACAAATATCGCAATTGGTCATTCGGAGCGAAGTACAATTATTCGGGGCATAACGATATGACACGTTCTAACAGCCCCGCTTTCAAGTACCAAATAGTCGAAGACAGCAAACAGTGGCGCGAGACTGTCTGCTTGACCGCCACATACTCATTCAGCATCGGTCGTTCGAGACAGCATTCCAATCCCATATTGTACGAATCGAGCAACGACAACGGTCTTAACCAATACAATTCGCCACAAGGTCCCAAATAGTATGTTTTAAACGATGAAATTCCCATACGTCAAGCAAATTGATTCCAAGCAGTGCGGAGCCGCATGCTTGTCGTCGATATGCCGATACTATGGAAAGAAGTGCTCGTCGCAATACATCTCACGATTTTGCGCCGCTCGCGCCGACGGGATTTCCATGCTCAGCCTGTCGCGGGCGGCGCAACGATTGGGATTCGACACGATGTGCGTGTCAATTCCGCTTGAAAAATTATTTCAATGCGACCTGCCGGCCGTGCTGCATTGGAATCAGAATCACTATGTGGTTCTCTACAAGACAGACCGCGCGAAAGGGCTGTTTTATATCTGTGACCCCGGCAAAGGACTGCTTCGCTTCGACACAGAGGAATTTACGAAGCACTGGCTCGGCGAATCAGAGAAAGGCATAGCGATGATGCTGGAACCGACTGCCGAGTTTGCGACAGTCAATGATGACGATGAGCGCGGACTGTCGTCGTACGGCATCGTTCTGAACTACATCAGAAAATACCGCAGCCACCTGCTGCAGATATTCTTGGGGCTGCTGTTTGCCTGCGCACTGCAATTGGTATTGCCGTTCCTGACGCAGACCATCGTCGACGTCGGCATCCGCCAAAAACAGATTCACATTATATGGCTCGTACTCGCCGGCGAACTTCTGATTGTGGTCGGCAAGACGTTGGCCGACTTCATCCGACGATGGCTGCTGCTCCACATCACAATGAGAGTCAATGTAACGCTGGTCAGCGACTTCTTCATAAAACTGATGAGCCTGCCGATGTCGTTCTTCGAGTCGAAGACTATCGGCGACCTCACTCAGCGCATCAGCGACCACAACCGCGTGCAGTCGTTCCTCACCAATCAGTTCCTTGGCTCGGCATTTTCCGTGCTGACTCTGTTGGTGTTCTCGGTTGTGCTGTTTCTGTACAGCCGCATTATCTTCCTTGTCTTCGCAATCGGCAGTGTGCTGTACGCCGCCTGGATTATCACTTTTCTCCGCCGCCGCAAGGTCATCGACTACGAACTTTTCGAGGTTGAAGCCGTCAATCAGAGCAAAACGTATCAGATGCTCAACTCGATGCAGGAAATCAAGTTGCAGGACTGCCGGAAGCGCCGCCGCTGGGACTGGGAGGACACTCAGGCCGACTTGTTCACGGTGCAACAGAAGTCACTGAAACTGCAACAGACACAGGAAGCGGGCGCGGTGTTCATCAACGAGATAAAGAACATTTTCATCACCGTGCTGTCGGCCACGTTCGTCATCGACGGCAATCTAACACTGGGCGGTATGATGGCCATACAGTACATCATCGGGCAATTGACCTCGCCTGTCGAGCAACTTATGGGCGTCGCCTACTCGTTTCAGGATATGCGCATATCGCTGGAGCGCATCAACGAGGTGCACAACGCCACCCGGGAGAAAGACTTACAAGGCTGCGTCAGCGAACTCAAAGAGCCGCGCGGAATAGAGTTCACAAACGTATGCTTCAAATACGACGAGTATTCGCCGCTGTACACGCTGCGCGATGTCACCTTCTGCATACCCAAGGGCAAGGTCACGGCAATAGTGGGCGCATCGGGCAGCGGCAAGACTACGCTGGTGAAACTGATGCTCGGCTACTATCCGTGCCTGTCGGGCGAGATAACAATCGACGGAACGAGCATCCGCGATTACGACCTCGACTGGTGGCGGCGGCAGTGCGGCGTGGTGATGCAGGACGGATATATCTTCAGCGAATCAATTGCCCGAAATATTGCCGTCGACGACAACGAAATAGATTGGGAGCGGCTTCGCTACGCATGCCGCATCGCCAACATCGAAGGGTACATCAACCGACTGCCGCTGAAGTACGAAACGATAATCGGCCACGAAGGCACCGGCCTGAGCCAGGGACAGAAGCAGCGGATATTGATTGCGCGAGCCGTGTACAAGAATCCGTCGTACATATTCCTCGACGAAGCCACCAACTCATTGGACGCCACCAACGAACTTATCATCGTTGAAAACCTGAGCCGCTACTATGAAGGCAAGACGGTAACAATCGTGGCCCACCGCCTGTCGACGGTGAAAAACGCCGACCAAATCATCGTGGTGGAAAACGGCGCGATAACCGAAATCGGCACGCACGACGAACTGACAGCAAAAGCCGGTGCATACTACAACCTGATTAAGAATCAACTGGAACTCGGTAAGTAACACTTATGACACAAGAAGAAAAAGAAGTACGCTCGAAGCGATTGACCGCTCTGCTCGATTCAAAGCCACGATTCATAATCCGTTGGGGCACAATCATTGTCATTGCCGCATTCCTGCTCATTGCAGCGGTGGCGGCAATAGTGATTTGAACTTTCGTTTTTGAATTTTAGTGAACAATGTAGCCGATTTGGGAAATAATCTTTGTCGGTTTGTGAAATTTGCAGTATCTTAGCAGTCCCAATCCAATATACTCGTTCGCATGAAAGACTCTCACAGATATTGCGTGATAATGTGCGGCGGCATCGGCAGTCGCTTCTGGCCCTACAGCCGCACCGACAATCCCAAACAGTTCATAGACTTCCTCGGCACCGGCCGCTCGCTGCTTCAGATGAGCTACGACCGCATTCTCTCCGTAGTGCCGCGCGAAAACATCATAATCCTCACCAACTCACAGTATCGCGACAAGGTGAAGGCTCAGTTGCCCGACCTCGAAGAGCATCAGATACTTGCCGAACCGGCTCGCCGCAACACGGCGCCGTGCATCGCATGGGCGGCATATCACATCGCCGCCCGCGACCCCGAGGCATCGATGATCGTCACGCCGAGCGACCACCTTATCACTCGCGAAGCCGAGTTCGAGCGCAGCGTCCGCGCCGGATTTGATTTTGTGGAGCAAAACGACGCCCTGCTCACCCTCGGCATCACACCCGTCCGCCCCGAAACGGGCTACGGCTACATTCAAGTCGGGGAAGGCATCGAGGGCGATATCCACAAGGTGAAGACGTTCACCGAGAAGCCGTCGCTCGAACTGGCCGAAACATTCCTCCGCACGGGCGAATTTTTCTGGAACTCGGGCATCTTTCTTTGGCGTGCATCGTCGATTATGAAAGCCCTTGCCGAGCACGCTCCCGACATCACAGCCGTGTTCGATGCAGGCCGCGACACTTTCGGCACCACCGACGAGACAGTCTTTGTCAACGACGCTTTCCCATCGTGCCTGAGCATATCCATCGACTATGCCGTGATGGAAAAGGCCTCGAACGTGTACGTGCAGACGGTGTCGTTCGGCTGGAACGACCTCGGCACATGGAGCGCCCTGTGGGACAACTCGCCCAAGAACCGCGAGGGCAACGTCACACAAGGCTGCCGCGTATTGGCCTACAACTCCACCGGCAATATCTTTGCCGTTAAGGACGACAAGCTCATCGTCGTCGACGGCCTGAAAGATTTCATCGTGGCCGATGCGGGCGACGTGCTGTTGGTATGCCCCAAGTCGCAGGAGCAACGCATCAAGCAGATGGTCAACGATGCCAAACTCAGCTACGGAGACAAATACCTTTAATTGAAAATGTCTTCTCACATCAACGTATATTGTGCCAACCTCGGGCGCTATGTCGAGGTAAGCGCCGGCGAGTCGCTGCAAAGCGTTGCCGACCGCTTGGCTGACGCCCTGCCGTTCAAGCCCGTGTGCGTGCGCGTCAACAATAAAAATCAGTCGCTGTCCTACGAGCTCTACCGTCCCAAACTGATAGAGTTCCTGCCCGTGACGCACCCGTCGGGGCAGCGCGCCTACATCCGCTCGCTGTGTATGGTACTGTACCGCGCCGTGTTGCGCCTCTACCCGACGGCCACGCTCGGCATCGAGCATTCCATATCGCACGGCTACTTCTGCCGCCTTGGCTCGGTGGAGTGCACTCCGCAGTGCGTCAAGGCAATCGAGGCCGAGATGCGCTCGATAGTGGAGCGCGACCTGCCCATCGTTCGCCACGAGGAACTCACCGAAGATGTCATCAAGATATTCGAGCGCCAAGGGCTCGACAGCAAGGTGAAGTTGCTGAAGACCGGGCATTCGATCTACTCCGTATATCACAGCCTCGACGGCATCTGCGACAGCTACTACGGCTCGCTGCTGCCGTGCACTGGAATGCTGTCCGTGTGGGAATTGCGCCCCTACAAGGACGGCTTCCTGCTCGTCGGTCCAGACATGACAGCCCCGACACGCCTGCCCGAGCATATCGAGCAGGAAAAGATGTTCGGCGCATTCACCGATTACCTCGACTTCAACCGCATACTCGGCGTGCGCTGCGTGGGCGAACTCAACGAAGCCGCCACCCGAGGCTATGCCCCGAGTATCGTCAATGTGGCCGAAGCGTTGCACGAGAAGAAACTTGCACGCATAAGCGATGAGATTGCCGCTCGCTACCGCGATGGCGGCGCACGCATCGTCCTCATATCCGGCCCGTCGTCGTCGGGCAAGACCACGTCGACGAAGCGCCTGGCCATCCAGCTGATGACCAACCTGCTGAAGCCGCAACTCATATCGCTCGACGACTACTTCATCGATCGCGAACACACGCCGCGCGACGAGAGCGGCGACTACGACTACGAATCGCTCTACGCTCTCGACCTCAAGCAGTTCAACGAAGATCTTAACAATATCCTTGCAGGCCGCGAGGTGGCGCTGCCGACATATAATTTCGAGACCGGCCAACGCGAATATCGCGGCAACACCGTGCATCTCGAAGAAGGCGGCATCCTGCTCATCGAAGGCATCCATGGCCTCAACACCGAACTCACAGCTTCCGTGCCCGAGGAGATGAAGTACCGCGTGTACGTGTCGGCGCTGACCACCATCACAATCGACGACCACAATTGGATTCCGACAACCGACAACCGACTGCTGCGTCGCATAGTGCGCGACCACAAGTATCGCGGCACCGACGCTCTCGGTACCATTCGCCGCTGGCCGAGCGTGCGCCGAGGCGAGGACAAATGGATATTCCCCTATCAGGAAAATGCCGACGCCATGTTCAATTCGTCGCTGCTCTACGAACTAAGCGTGATGAAAGAGACCGCCGAAGAAATATTGATGCAGGTGCCGCGCGATGTCCCCGAATACGCCGAAGCCTATCGCCTGCTGAAATTCCTCAGCTACTTCGAGCCTATCAACCCGTCAGTGATACCGTCGACATCGCTGTTGCGCGAATTTCTCGGCGGCAGTTCATTCAAATATTGATGCGATATTCGCGACATAACAGATGCAAACATTGCAGCACATGCGAAAGATATTTTTAATCTCGGCAGCAGCCGTGGCAATCGCGACAGCCGCACAAAAGCCGCAAGGGGTGAGCACGCTCACTCGCGCCGACCGTGCCTTCGCCGGCGGCGAATGGGCCAGTGCCGCGGCGCTGTACGAATTGGTACTCAGCCAACAGCCCGACACCGCCGACGTGTATGCCCGCACTATCATCGCCTCCGAAATGGCCGGCGACACATTGGCAGCATCAGGCCTCGTGGAGCGAGCCATGAGCCATGGTATCGGCTTCACCTCGTTACTCGGCAGCGTCAAGCAAATCGGCTACTCAATCGGTCAGGGCGACGGCTACGGCGCCCTGCTCAACCGCCTGCGCACGCAAATGCCGTGGATGGGACGCCCGCTCGACAACGAATTGCTGCGCTACTACACGTTCCGCAACGACGGCCACAACATGGTGAAATACGCCCGGATAATGCTGCAAGGCCTGCCCGAGTCGCGCGAATACCTGTCGCTGCTCGCCCGCGGATACGTGTGCGACGATCGCTTGGACGAGGCCGCGGAGGCGTGGCAACAGATCGTCGACCTCTATCCCGACGATTTCGAAGCACTTGTATCGCTTGCCAACTACTATGCTGCCGCAGGCGACCGCACCGAGGCATTGAAATACTTCACCGCAGCCCGCACGGTAAAATCCACTCCTTACATCGAAGAGCAAATAAAAGCCCTCGCAAGCGACACCGCAAAGTAGGCATAATTGGAAGCCGAAAATGAGCATAATTGACTGATAATTTAGGCAAATCGGTCGTTTTAGTAAAAAACTTAAAAAATAATTTGGCAGATTCGGAATAAAGTCGTACCTTTGCAGAGCAAAAGCAAAACGTTGGTGCCATAGCTCAGTTGGTAGAGCAAAGGACTGAAAATCCTTGTGTCCCCG
>CALKKU010000175.1 GCA_937995285.1 uncultured Bacteroidales bacterium
GGTATATATAATTTCAATAAAGTTGAATAAAAAGTCGACAAATAGTGCAAAAAATAGATAATAGATTGTTCCGAAGAAGCCGCTCAAGGCATCCGGCCGCGCGGAAAATCACGTGGCCGGTTTTCTTTGATTTATCGATTTAGACCGCCGTTTAGTATATTTTTTTGTGACATTTTTTATCTTTCGTGTGAATTTTGTAATTTTGTGATTTGAAATATAGAAGCAATGGAAAAATCGTATAAACGCACTCTCATTACATCGGCACTGCCCTACGCCAACGGACCGGTTCACATCGGCCACCTTGCAGGTGTCTACGTGCCGGCAGATATTTATGCGCGCTACCTGCGCCTCAACGGTCGTGAAGTGACCTTCATCGGCGGCAGCGACGAACACGGTGTGCCCATCACCATCAAGGCCAAGGCCGAAGGTGTGACACCGCAGGACATTGTCGATCGTTACCACACCATCATTCGCGACTCGATGGCCGAACTCGGCATATCGTTCGATATCTATTCGCGCACCACGTCCGACATCCACTCTGCGACGGCATCGGAATTCTTCCGTCACCTCTACGACAAGGGTGAGTTTATCGAAAAGACCTCAATGCAACTCTACGACGAGCAGGCACATCAGTTCCTCGCCGACCGATACGTCACCGGCGAGTGCCCCAATTGCCACGCGCCCGGCGCCTATGGCGACCAGTGCGAGAAGTGTGGTTCGTCGCTCAACGCCACCGACCTCATCAATCCTCGCAGCGCCATCACCGGCAACACTCCCGTGCTGCGCGAGACGCGCCACTGGTATCTGCCCCTCGATCGCTGGGAAGGCAAGCTTCGCTCGTGGATTCTCGACGGCCACAAGGAGTGGAAGACCAACGTCTACGGCCAGTGCAAGTCGTGGCTCGACCTCGGTCTGCAACCTCGTGCCGTGTCGCGCGACCTCGATTGGGGTGTTCCCGTGCCAGTCGAAGGCGCCGAAGGTAAGGTGCTCTACGTGTGGTTCGATGCTCCCATCGGCTATATTTCAAATACCAAAGAACTTTATCCCGAGAGTTGGGAAAAGTGGTGGAAGGACCCCGAAACCCGCATCATCAACTTCATCGGCAAGGACAACATCGTATTCCACTGCATCGTGTTCCCCGCTATGTTGATGGCCTACGGCGACAACTATCAGTTGCCCGACAACGTCCCCGCTAACGAATTTCTCAACCTCGAAGGTGACAAAATATCGACCTCGCGCAATTGGGCCGTATGGCTTCACGAATACCTGCGCGACTTCCCCGGCAAGCAGGACGTGCTACGCTACGTGCTCACGGCCAACGCTCCCGAGACCAAGGACAACGACTTCACATGGCGCGACTTCCAAACTCGCAACAACAGCGAACTCGTGGCCATCCTCGGCAACTTCGTCAACCGTGTCGTGGTGCTGACGCACAAATACTTCGACGGCAAAGTCCCTGCCGCCGGCACTCTCGAAGCCGTTGACAAGGTCGCATACGACGACACCAAGCGTGCCGCCGCCGAACTTACACAGGCTGTCGAGACATTCCACTTCCGCGAGGCTTTGAAACAAGCGATGGAAATTGCCCGTATCGGCAATCGCTATCTTCAGGAAACCGAGCCTTGGAAACTCGCCAAGACCGATCCGGAACGTGTGGCAACGGTGCTCAACACCGCACTGCAACTTTGCGGCTCGCTCGCCGTGGCTTGCGAACCGTTTATGCCGTTCATGGCCAAGCGTCTGAGCGACGACCTTCGCCTTGCCACCCTTCGTTGGGATGCAATCGGTTCGGCCGACATCGTCACAGTTGGCACTGAAATCGCTCCCGCACACCTCTTGTTCGAGAAAATCGAAGACGAGGCCGTCGAAGCACAGATGGCACGCCTTGCCCGCATCAAGGAAGAAAACAAGCTCAAGGCCTGGAAGCCCGCCGAGCAGCAGCCCGATGTTGATTTCGACACCTTCTGCCGCAGTGACTTGCGCGTAGGCACGGTCACAGCCTGTGTGAAAGTGCCCAAGGCCGACAAGTTGCTCCAATTCACCATCGACGACGGCTCGGGCAAGCCTCGCACCATCGTCAGCGGCATCGCTCACTACTATCCCGAGCCCGAGAAACTCGTCGGCATGCAGGTGTGCTTCATCGCCAACCTGCCCGTGCGCAAGTTGCGCGGCATCGAGTCGCAGGGAATGCTCCTGTCGGCTGAAAATTCCGACGGCTCGCTGTCGCTGATCACCACATCGGCTGCAGTGGCTCCGGGTTGCCAAGTAAAATAAAAAGAAACATCAACCGCTCTCATCATTCGAGCCTGAGACAATGAAACCACGCATTCTTATCATTTACACCGGTGGAACTATCGGAATGATTGAGGACCCTGTCACCAAGGCCCTCAAGCCCTTCGACTTTTCCCATTTGATGGATAATGTGCCGAAGGTAAAGATGCTCGATTATGAAATAGACAACTTCCAGTTTGCCGAGCCTATCGATTCGAGCGACATGAACCCCGAGCACTGGCGCGACATCGTGCAGTGCATCGTCGACAATTACGACGCCTACGACGGCTTCGTGCTGCTCCACGGCACCGACACGATGGCCTACACGGCCTCGGCTCTGTCGTTTATGCTTCGCGGCCTGGCCAAGCCGGTAATCATCACCGGGTCGCAGCTCCCCATCGGCGAAGTGCGTACCGACGGTGAAGAAAACCTCATCACGGCGCTCCAGATAGCGGCGGCCACCGATACAGACGGCCGCCCGATGGTGCAGGAAGTTGCAATCCTCTTTGAAAACTATCTGTGGCGCGGATGTCGCGCGACGAAGCGCTCGGCCGAGAACTTCAACGCTTTCCGCACCAACAACTATCCCCACTTGGCCAAGATAGGCCTCGGCATTGACTTCAACCGCGAGGCTTTGGCTCGCAATCGCGGTCCGCTGAAGCCCTGCCTGAATCTCAGCAGCGATGTGATTTGCATTGACCTCTATCCGGGTCTTACGGAGCGTACGCTGCGCTACCAGTTGGCTACTCCGGGAGCCAAGGGCGTCATTCTGCGCACCTACGGTGCCGGCAATGCACCTACGGCACCGTGGTTTATCGACGCCGTCAGTGATGCGGTGAAACGCGGCCTGGTGGTGCTGAATGTGACTCAGTGTATCAACGGTTCGGTGAAGGCCGGTGTTTATGTATCGGGCGACCTGTTGGCCAAGACCGGCGTTATCTCGGGGCACGACATCACCTTCGAGGCCGCACTGGCCAAGATGATGCACCTCTTCGGTCGGAAACTGCCGCCGTCGCAGGTGCGCCGCAAACTCGAAAAATCACTCGTGGGCGAGATGACTCCCGACGGGCAGCCGCATCCCCACAAATTCAGATAAAATCAAAGCAACTCCAACCGCACAACCCTACAATCAATAATCTCAGCGATGAAACGACTTACAAAGCGCATAATACCCTTGGTGATAGCCGCCGTGGCTCTGATGGCTCCGGTAGCGGTCGCCGCGCCCTCGCAGTCGAGCCGCTGGGAGACTGTGGAGCGTGTTGTCGAAGAACTCTCCGACGAGCGGCTCGATGTGGCCGTACGCGACCAGTACGTGTATGTGTTCACGCCGCAGCCGGTCAATGTGAAGATGTTTACCATCCTCGGCCAATTGGTGTCGCAGGCGTCGCTGCCGGCCGGTACATCGCGATTTAGAGTGCCCACGCGAGGTATCTACATCCTCAAGGCAGGCGCCATAACGCGGCGTATCACCATTTGATAATTCCTCAAAATGCCCTTGCAATGGAAACAGTCAAAGTAAAAATAATCAATCGCTCGGGCAATCAACTCCCCGAATATGCAACGCCGGCTTCGGCCGGAATGGACGTGCGTGCCGCTATCGACAGCCCCGTGGTCATCGGTTCGCTCGAACGTGCCCTCATTCCCACAGGTCTTTACGTACAACTGCCCGAGGGCTATGAGATACAGATGCGCCCGCGCAGCGGCCTCGCTCTGAAGCACGGTATAACCCTTGCCAATACTCCCGGAACAATTGATGCCGACTATCGCGGCGAAATCGGTGTAATCCTCATCAACCTCTCGTCCGAGCCGTTTACCGTCAATCCCGGTGAGCGCATCTGTCAGATGGTAGTATCGTCCTATACGCGTGCCGAATGGCAACCGACCGACACGCTCGATGAAACCGAGCGCGGAGCCGGAGGCTTCGGCCACACCGGCAAGGCATAAAATCAATCGACTATGAAACGTCTGCCCTCGATAATATTAAGCCTGATTGTTCTTGCAGTCTTTGCCGGCACTGCACGGCAGAGCGGCAGTGACATTGATGAGGCCGCACGCATCCGCAAGGCCGAGTATATCTACTACGAATCGCTGTCGCGATATTTCGACGGCGACGAGGACGGACAGTATGCATCCGATTGCTACGAATTTACACGCTACGCATCGGCTCTCAATCCGGCCGATACCGGTATCAGCGTGGCCAAAGCTCAATACGATCTGATTGCCGAACTTGTCGATTCGGCGGAATTGGAACAAGCTTATCAGACCTTGCGCGGCTACTACTTCGCTCATCCCGACGACCATATCCTCGGTCCGCAACTGGCCGACATAGCCAACAAGCGCAAAGATTACGATACGGAGATTGCCGTTCTTGAACGCCTCTCCGAGGTGTATCCCGACCGCAACGATTATCGTCTCGATTACGCCGACCGTCTCGGCCGTCAGTCAATCACGTTCTTTCACTACGGCGATTCGGCGCGGAGTGCGGAGTGTCGAGCACGAGCACTTGCCGTGTATGACAGCCTTGAATCGGTGCTCGGACCGGATCCGTCGATAATCTATCGTCAGTTGATAATCAACAACCGCGTCGATACCGCCCGGTTTATCAATCGCATCGAGAACTATGTGGCCGCGTCGCCCGGCGAGGCGTCGGTGCTCTATGTCGCCGCGCGTCTTTACGGCCTTATAGGGCTGAACGACTCCACGGCTCGCTATCTCGACCGCTCGTGCGAAGCCGATTCAACCTACGGACAGGCTTATCTGAGCCGCGCACAGTTCTATCTCGAACTCGGTGACAGCGCCCGCTACAAGAGTGAGGTGGCCAACGTGCTGCGCAGCCAGAATATCGAATATGATGCAAAGATGTCAATGCTGCAAAACTATCTCAAGGAATCCACCGAAGAGGAATTGAAGCAGCCCTCGACATCGACGCTGTTCGGCATAATGCAGGACCAGTATCCGGGCGAGGCAGACGTCCACAGCGCCTACGGCGCATACCTTATGGGGTGCGACAGTCTTGCGGAAGGCATTGAACAGCTTCGTTATTCCATCAACCTCGCTCCCGACAACTATCGCGTATATCAGGCCTTAATGTTTGCCAATCTTAACTACGGTGATACCGTGGCGGCAATTGAGGTCGGACGCGAGGCGGCAGCGCGGTTTACCGACAATCCCGGACCGGCGCTGTACACGTCCAATCTGCTGGCGATGCGCGAGGATTATCCCGCAGCGTTGGCTCAACTCGATTCGTTCGATATGGAGCAGGTCAAGGAAGACCCCGAGATGTTGTCCGTCCTGCATCAGACGCGCGGCGACTATCTGTTCAAGATGGAGTTGACCGACAGTGCTATGACTGAATATGACACTGCGCTTGCCTACGATCCGACCAACACTATGGCGATGAACAACGCCGCATACTTCTCGGCCGTGGCCGGTGTGAAACTCGATCGCGCCTTGACGCTCATATCGCGTGCCGTGCAGAGCAATCCCGACAACCCCACATACCTCGATACATACGCTTGGGTACTGTTCAAGAAAAAGGACTATCCCGGCGCTCGCGTCTACATCGATCGTGCTCTCGCTTGCTACGGCAGCGATTCCACAGTTGTGGAGAAGATGAGCGTGTACGGCGATGCCGCTGCCGGAATGCAAGAGGCGGCCGAAGATACGGCGGGGTATGACGACGATGATGATATTGACTTGTCGGATGTTGTGGAATCGATAGAGCCGGAAGCTCCGTCTTCGGAAATCTACGACCATGCCGGTGACATCTACTTTATGAACGGCGAACCCGAGCAGGCGCTCATCTTTTGGGAAAAGGCTCTTGCCCTCGCTCCCGGCGATGAAAAGATTGCCCGTAAGGTGAAATATAAAACTTACTTCTTCGAATGAATCACTTCTCGATATACAGAATACTGACGGCGGTTGTCATAGCCGCCTTGGCATTGTCTTTCGATGCTTGCTCGTCGTCGCGACAAGTGAGCACATCGACCGGCGCATCACAGACACACGGTTCGGCACGAGCCGATGTCGGCTCGCAAACGTCGGGACGCACAGCTCCGGCGCGTCGCACATCGGAGGTGTCGGCTCTTGCCGCCACGTGTGCTGATTGGGACAATGTCTATATGCCCGTCAATGTGAAAATCGCCAAGCCGATGAACTTGTCGGCTTCGGGTCGCATAACTATGGTGCGCGATCGCTCCATTCATTTGTCAATGCGTGTGCTCGGCTTTGAAGTGGCTGCGGCTTATGTCGATGCCGACTCGGTGTGGCTTGTCGACAAGGTGCACAAGATGATGTGTGTGGCATCCACGGCTCGCATTACCGGAGCCAACCGATTTACGGTGGGCAATCTTCAGGATATGCTCCTCGGTCACTTGTTCTATCCCGGACAGGGAACGTTGCAGGCTTCGGCCGACTTCGAGCGGCTGTTCTCTGTCAATCATGAGGACGAATCCACTCGCCTGTTGCCTCGTCAACTCACCGAGGGAGCCGATTGGTATGCCGAGATTGACGATGTACCGCATATGACGGCTCTCAAAGTACTGTTGTCGGAAGCGGCAGGGTTTGAGGTCGATTACAGCGATTTTGCCGCTGCCGCCGCCGGCGATGTGGCCGGTACGCTGGCTGCGTCGGGTCAGGCGGGGCGTATTGCTATCGATGCCACGCTGCGTTGGAATCTCGACAAGGCGCAGTGGAACGGCAATCGCGACACCTTGTGGACGCCGCCGACAGGGTATAAACGTATAACGCCCGAGCAACTCGTGGCTGTGCTGAAGAATATGTAAAGCGAGATGTCGACGGAATGAGAATGTTGCGCAAAATATTACTTGTCGTCTTGTGCGGCGTAATTGCTGCCGCTGCGGTGTCGGTCGATGCCCGCAAACGTTCGTCGCGCGATGTGCGCCGCGAACGTCAGCGCAACGAGCAGCAGATAACACAGACCCGGTCGCGCTTGCAACAAAATACCGGCGAAGTGCGCCGACAACTCAACCGCCTGTCGTCACTCGAAGCCACCATATCCATGCGCGGCGACACTATCGCTGACTTGCAAAGACAAATCAACGGCCTTACGGCATCAATCGATGCCATAAACGATACGATAGCACGGCTCGAAAGCCGTGCAGCAGCGCTGAAGACCAACTACGGTGCGGCACTGCGTGCTATGCGCTCGCGTCGGCAGGGTATGAGCGACCTCGCATTTATTTTCTCGGCCAAGACGTTTGCACAGGCGTGGAGTCGACTTCGCTATCTTCGCGAAGTGGCCAAGGCATCGGCGCGGCGTGCCGCTCAGGTGCGCGAGGCGGCCGAGGCGGCCAAGGCTGCGCGTGCACGGCTCGACGAGATGCGTGCCGCATTGCAGACGTCGATGAACCGCTTGCAAGCCACGCAGGCATCACTCAATGCCGAGCGTGCATCGGCTGCCAACCTCGTGTCGTCGCTTCGCCGCGAAGGCCGCGCCCTCAATGCCGAATTGGAACGTCGCCGCCGGGCTGCCGCCAATCTCGAAAATGAACTCGAACAGGTAATCCGCCGCGAGGCCGAGGAACAGCGCCAACGCGAAGCCGAAGAACGCCGTCGCCGAGAGGCTGAGGAGCGTCAGCGCCGCGAAGAAGAGGCTCGCCGCCAACGCGAGGCCGAGCAGCGCCGACAGCAGCAAGCGGCACAGCAACAATCGCAACAGCAGTCGCAGAGTTCTCAGAGCACTCCGAGTACTCCGAGCACACAGCCTGCCAAGCCACAGCAGCAACCACAGCGCACTCAGCCGACGCAGACCGCTTCGGCTAATGTCAGCAACCTCACCGGCTCGTTTGCCGCAAACAAGGGCAAGCTGCCGATGCCTGTTGTCGGACGCTATGCAATAGTGTCGAAATTCGGCACGAATACCTATCGCGACCTGTCGAAAGTGCAGGTAACAAACCTTGGTATCGACATCGAAGCCACGCCCGGTTCGAGCGCTCGCAGCGTGTTCGAGGGCACCGTTACGGCCGTAGTGCGCATCGACGGACATCACAATGTGGTGTTGGTACGTCACGGCGAGTATATCACTGTCTATGCAGGTATCGACAAACTGGCCGTGCGCAAGGGCGACAAGGTGAAGACCGGTCAGACGCTCGGCACAATCTATGTGGATGCCGAAGATGACAATCGCGCTGTGTTGCACTTCGAGGTGCGCCGCGAGACTCAAAAACTCAATCCGACAGAGTGGGTAAGATGACGCCCCGCCATACATCCGCCACGTCGACCCTCACGGCGAGGGTTCTCAAGGCGCTGAGCGTGTTCGGCAGCCTTGAAGTGATAAATATGGCGTGTGCGGTCATTCGTACCAAACTTGTGGCGCTGTGGATCGGTGCTGCCGGAGTAGGGGTGATCTCACTGTTCAATTCCACAATGGAAATGCTGCGGCAGGTGCTGCTGCTCAATATGCGTACGGGTGCAGTTCGCGATATAGCTGCGGCCGATGAAGCCGGTCGAGGTGTGGTTTGTAAGGCCACGACACGCCTCGGGTTGATTATCGGTATTGTTTCATCAATCATAGTGGCGGCACTGTCGCCGCTGCTGAGCCGTGTCACCTTTGGAACGTACGACTATACTTGGGCGTTTGCGGTGCTGTCGCTCACGATGTTCGCTTCGGCGGTGGCCGACAGTAGTCGCGCCGTATTACAGGGCCTTGCACGTCTGCGTCACCTTGCCGTCGCTTCGCTGTGGGGCGGGGTGGTGTCCACGGCTGTTGCCGTGCCGATGTTTTATTGGTGGCGCATGGATGCGATAGTGCCGGTGCTGATGGTGTTCTCGTTTGTCACGGCGGCATTCCTGATTGTGCAGCCGACAGGACTTGTTCCGACGAAATACAAGGCGGCCGAACTGACAGCCCCGATGAAGTCGATAATCCGCTTCGGAGGATATATCACCGTGGCCATAGGATTCACGCTGCTGGCCGATTATGCGCTCAGGGTATATCTCAACGCCTCGGCGTCGATCGAGGCTGTGGGGCGCTTCCAGGCGGGCTACACAGTGGTAAATTCCTACGTGGGTATAATATTCACGGCAATCACTATGGAATTTTATCCGCGATTGGCCTCCGTGGCGAGCCGCAGAAGGCGTGCGGAAGTTATCGTGGCGCATGAGATAACGATAGTGCAGTGGATACTGCTTCCCGTTGTGATTGTATTTCTCAGCGCCGATCAACTTATCATTCGTGTGCTCTATTCCGAGTCGTTTATCGACGCGGTGGAATACATGTCACCGGCTATCGTCGGCGTGATGCTTCGCGGCTCGTCGTGGTGTATGTCGTACATGATGTTGGCCAACAGCGACGGTCGCGCCTATGTGGTGACAGAGATTGCCTCGTCGCTGCTGATGCTCGGGTTGAGCATCGCCCTGTGGCAGGACTATGGTTTTGCCGGTCTCGGAGCGGCCTATCTGATACAGTACATCGTCTATGCGGCTATGACCTACGGCGTGTGCCGTGTACGCTACCGTATGCGGATGCCTGCGGCTGTAGTGCGGCTCATTGTAGCTATGCCGCTCATAGCAGGCGCGGCTCTCGCCATGCGTCTCACCATCGGTTGGTGGGCGCCGCTGCTCTTACTCCCGTTCATCCTTCCTCCAGCCCTGAAAATCCTCCGCCGCTGAAGAAAACAGTAAAATTTTGAATAGAAATGTATGTTAGTAGTGTCTTTACATTATGTTGACGATTTATAAGGCATCGGCGGGGTCGGGCAAGACTTATACACTTGCTTATGAGTATATTAAATTGCTGTTGGGTGTGAAACTCGATGGCGGACGCTATGTGCTCAACACTCCGAAATACACCCGAGGCAAGGCGCTGCGCACACGCCCGCATTCGCACATCCTGGCCATCACCTTCACCAATAAGGCTACGGCCGAAATGAAGAGCCGTATCATCAAAGAACTCGACAATCTGTCGCATCTGCCCGAGGACGGCGAGAAGGATGCAGCATACGCGTCGGCGTTGGTCAAGGAGTACGGTTGTACGCGCGAAGAACTGGCGGCACTGGCCGGACATTCGCTCAAGCGACTGCTGTTCGACTACGATGCATTCAACATCAGTACTATCGATACGTTCTTTCAGACGGTACTGCGTAGTTTCGCACGCGAAATCGACCGCCAAGGCGACTTCCGTCTTGAAATCGATGAAGCTTACGTAATCAACGCCGCCGTATCAATGCTGTTCGACGACGTGAATCGTCGCGATACGGAAGCTGTTGCCAATGTGGAGAAGTGGCTCGAACGTATGGCCGGCGACTTTATGAGCGAAGGCAAGAATTTCAATATATTCAATCGTTCGAGCGGCGAGTACAAGGCAATAGTGAAATATATTTCCAATACGCTCGACGAGACATATGCCGCCAATGCCCGGGCAATGAGCGAGTATATGAGTAACGGCAGCCGCCTCACGCGCTTCGCCAAAGCTGTCGGGGAGATGGTCGCTGCGCTTCCTGCGTCTGTAACAAAATCGATTGGCGCCGTATATACCGCGCTGTCGGCTGCCGGAGCGGAAGATACAAAGTTGAACAGCAACCTTGTGAAACTCATCGCTTCGTGTAGAGATTTCGAGATGAACTATAAGAAAATAGCCGACAATTTTGCGAAGTTGTCGTCGAAATATATGAAGGCTTTGGCCGGCGGCAATGTCGATGATGTGGAGCACGATGCCTATAAGGCCAAGGTGCAGCTGCCGGCATCGGTGGCGCGTGCGCTGATCGACTGGTTTGCGGTCACACGCCGCGCTTGTGTACTTTACAAAGTGTATAAGACTGTCCTGAAAGAGGTGAACTCGCTTCGTGCATTGGCCTACATAGGCAGCTACATAGAGCGCTTCCGCCACGAGAACAATATGATATTGCTCGCCGACACCAATTCGCTCCTCGGTGCAATCATCAGCGAGGACGAGACGCCGTTTATCTACGAGCGCGTGGGTGTGGAGTTGCAGAACTTCCTTATCGACGAGTTTCAGGACACCTCGCGCATGCAGTGGAACAACCTGCGGCCGCTGTTGTCCAACTCGCTTGCGACCGACAACGACAGTCTTATAATCGGCGACGTGAAGCAATCGATATATCGTTGGCGCGGTGGCGACAGTTCGCTGCTCGCTCACGAAGTGGCCGAAAACGACTTCCCGACCAATCACACCATGCGTGGTCAGAATCCGGGCGAGAACACCAACTATCGCAGCGCCCACGGGGTGGTGTGGTTCAACAACACACTGTTCCGTCGTATGGCTGCTGCGACCGGTGTCGACGGTTACGACGGCGTGGCGCAGTCGCTGCCGTCGGGTACGGCCGATCTTACGTCGTACGTACGTGTAATCGATATGAACAACGAGGATGCTGTCAATTATGTCAACGGCACCGCTCCGGGGTCGAATGCTTTGATAGCCCTGGATGTACGTGAGCAGTTCGCCGCAGCTGCCGAGGACGGCCCGGATACAGCTTCGATGTGGCTTACAGGTCACACCATCATGGAGCAGCATCGTCGCGGCTATCGTTGGCGCGATATAGCCATCCTGTGCCGTACCAACGGAGATGCTGCCGAGATGATCGACTACCTGTCGCATAACTTCCCTGATATCAAAATAAAGTCGGAGGATGCATTGTATATCCGCAATTCGCCGGCGGTGCGCCTGATAGTGACGATGCTCGAAATGCTCGACCGTTCGTATGTGGGCGATGCGCAGGCCGATGCGGATATGATACCCGGCGACAGTCAGCGGGCAAGCCGCCGTGTGGAGGTGATAACCGACCGCTTCGAGTACTTCCGTTCGCATGGCGAGGACACGACCGATGCCCTGCGCCATTCGCTCGATGCCACGCTCAACGAGGCTGTGGATGCCGATTCGGGCGACAGTCATTCGATGCTCGACGATATTGCCGAGATACGCGCTCTTGCGCCGTCCAACCTTACGGCTCTTGTCGAGGCTGTGATTATGAAGAAGATACCGCCGACGCAGCGTCGTGCGGAGATTGCGTATATCGCGGCCTTTGTCGATGCGGTCAATGACTTTATGTCGAAAAACATTCCGACACTCCACGCTTTCTTGGAGTACTGGAGCGTGATGGGTTCTAAACTGACAGTGGAATCGCCTGACAGCCTTGATGCCGTGCCTGTGCTGACAATCCATAAAGCCAAAGGCCTTGAATGGGATTGTGTGCACGTGCCGTTTGTCAAGAATGCGCTACATAAGAGCAGTATTGATGCCTGGTATCGTCTCGACGGCTTTACGGAGGTGGATGAAGACATCCGCCCTCCAATTATGTATCTCAAAGGTACTAAGGAATTTGCCGACGAAGTCAGCCCGTTCTACAGTCAAATGCAACAACTCATTGCCGGAGAGAAGGCTGATACACTTAATGTTGCCTACGTGGCTTTCACGCGCGCCGTGCGCGAATTGTGTATAAATCTCATAAAGCCGGATGCCGGTGAGACACTCAATGCTGTTATTAAAAACGCTCTCGTGATGCCTCCTACCGGCGAGGACGAATCGCTATACATCGACCTCGCTGCGGATTTCGACGGTTGTGTCTATGTCAAGGGCGAGCCTACGGAGCCGATTGCCGCAGCTGAGGAAGAGAAGCCCGAACGGCGGCCGATACGTCCTGTATCCATGTCGGCTCCGTCGTTCGATGTATGTTTTTCGCCGCTCAACAGCCAGGTGTCGCAGGTCGACGACTTGACGCTGGACGACACAGCTGATGTCGACATCGGCAACAATGCCTTGGTACTTCCATATACCGATACTCTGCCGGCAATGCCGCATGCCGACGACCCGCAACAACAGGCCATAAATCGCGGCATCGACTTGCACGCCATACTCGCCGATATGATCACTTACGACGACCTTGATGCGTCGGTGGCTCGTCGTGGCGTGAAGTTGACAGTCGACCATCGTGCCGACTACGAGCGACTGCTTCGCGATGCATTTGAGAAAGCCGGCGAATACGGTCGTCGATGGTTCGACCCCGCGGCGGAACGTGTGCTTACGGAGCATTCGATATATGTTCCGGAGCGTAACGAGACGTATCGTCCCGACCGTATCGTGTGGACAGCCGAGGGTACGGTAGACATAGTCGATTTCAAGTTTACGAGCGAAGTTAAGGACGAACATCGTAGTCAGGTGTTGCACTACCGGTCAATGCTCCGACAGATGGGCTACGACCGTGTCCGAGCCTATCTGTGGTACCCCCTCCTCGGCCGCGTCATCGAGGCGACTTCAGTATGAGATGTCGAAACGCTGGAAAGGGGCTTTGCAGTCGGCTACAATCGCGGCGCGGCGGCTTAGGTAGACATGTCCCCGCTGCATGTCCGCAGTGAGGCGAGAGAGGCTTTTATTGCGCTTATTTGTGAATACGGCGTGGCGCGTGCCGTCGAGTGTGGCTTCAGACAGCCCTACGCATATCAGTAGTTCTCCGCCCGAGGCCTTTATTTCGGCTTCGGGCGCCGCTATTTTTGCTATGTCTTCATAGGCTGCGACCACTTCGGTCGGAGCTGCTATGGTGACGGACTTGGGCTGCAGGTGCAGTATGATTCTGAACAGCAATCGCGGATTGACGGCGAGCGGTCGGCGCATGATTGCCGACCGGTAGGCATAATAGGCATAGCCGCGGTGTGGCCTTATCGCTTCGGTGACGAAGCAATAGGCCCACGGCGAATGTATGCCGAATCCGCGACTGTGTCGCAGTCGTTTATAACTCAGAAACAGCCCCATTGTCGGTGCTCTTGCCGTTGCGGCGGCGGTATTCGACCGCGAGAGCCAAGGCAAGCAGCAGATAGATTAACGAAACGGATGCGTAGGCGATACCTTCGGTGACGTGAATCGATTCCGGGTCGAATGTCATCACGATTTCATGTTCGCCGGCCGGCAGGGCCAATGCTCGCAGTATGTAGTCGACACGGCCGATTTGAGCTTCTTTGCCGTCGATAGTGGCTTTCCAGCCCCACGGAAACCATACTTCGGAGAATACGCCGATAGCGTCGCTGTGCGAGCGGCTGCGGTAGGTGACGGTGTTGGGCGTATAGCCGGTCATTACGATGGTGTCGCCTGCGGCAAGCGCTCCGGACGCTTTGCCGAGAACCGACTCGAAGCGACGGTCGGCAACGGCTTGAGTACCCGGGTCGAGAGTAGACAGGGCGGCCATTTCGGCATCGGCATTATCGACGTATGTGATGTTGTCTACGAGCCATGCGTTGCCGAGGGCATGGGTGTTGGCTATGACGGGCGCATCGGCATCGCCGGTGATTATATACTTGGCATCGAGCATATCGAGCACGCGGTAGGCGGCTTGCAGGTGGCGGAGATTGACCTGTTGATCGGCCGTGTACTGCGCTATGACGCTGTCTTCACGCAATTCCGGGAAGTAACCGGCCGATGCCACAGTCATCAGGTGACGCTGGATGAGATCTTCGTAGCGATTGAGTTTGGCCGCATGGTAGCCGCCTACGGCGCAGTGGAAGTAACTGCGGTTGGGCGATGTGAAGCCGGGAATATCCATCACGCGGTAATGCGTTGTGTCTTGCAGTATGAGGTTGTCGATGGCGTCGGGTGTGAATTCGGCTTCGCCGGCTTTCACGGCTACGAAACTTGCGTGGTCGACGTAGCGCTTGTCCACGCCGTAGAGGTCGATAAGTGTCAGCACTCCGATGCAGATGATTGCCCAGCGGCGCTGCATTTTGCCGTACATGCATGCAAGCAGCAGTGCGGCGGCTATTGCGATGAAGATGAGCGAACGGCCGCAGTCGCTTTTGACCAAGCCGTAGCGCAGGCTTTCGATAGCCTGTGAGTTGGCCGGATTGGCGAGCGAGTACTGATAAATGTAGGCTTGTACATCCGAAGCCGATGCACCGCTCTGCTGAGCCATTGCAGCTACCTGTGAGGCAATGTTGGCTTCTACAGCGCGGTCGTTGTCGTTGATGGCGCTGCCGAAGATGCCCGGGGCGAGCCAACCGATGAGGCATACGGCGGCGCAGATGCCGAATGCGATGAACACTGGCTTGCGGTAGCGTGTCAGGGTATCGGGCGTGGTGAGGAGTTGGTAGAGCGCCATTACGGCAAGCAGCGGCATGGTAAATTCGGCTATGACCAATATGCTTTCAACGGCGCGGAACTTGTTGTAGAGCGGGAAGTTGAAGATGAACATATCGGTGAGCGTGGCGAAGTTCTCGCCCCAAGCCAGGAGTATTGAGAGCACGGTCATCACTACCAAGGCGCGTTTCACGGGACCTTTGACGATGATGCAGCCGAGCAGGAACAGTGCGCATACGATAGCGCCTACGTAGACCGGGCCGTTAGTGCCTTCGGAGTTGTTGAAGTACTGCGTGCAATAGGGCAACAAGGTGGCGTCGGGGTAGTTCTTGGCATCGTCGAGGCGATCGAGGCCGAGGTGAACCATACCGCCGCCTTCCGGTTTGGCTGTGGCGCCGCCCTTCACGTTGGGCACGAGCAGCGAGAATGTTTCGGCTTTGCCGTAGCTCCAACCCACAATCTGCGAGTAGGGCATACCGCCTGTGGGGCGTTCGGCCGGAGTGCCTGAGGCCGAGGGCAGCGGAGTGAGTTCGCTCTGACTGCGCTTTGTCTCTTTGGAGTATTCGTAGGTGTTGTAGAGGCTCGGAAGGTTGGCTCCTACGGCGAGGCCGCCGCATACGAGCGTTACGGCCGATGCTATGAGCCAGCGGCGCAGTGTGTGCTGTTTCAGGGCTTCATGTCCCCAGGCGATGACCAAGGCCAGCATCACGAATGCAAAGTAGTAGGACATCTGCGGGTGGTTGGCATTGAGTTGCAGCATTGCAAACAGAGCTGTCATGGCGCCGCCGGCGATGTAGCGGCCGCGATATGTGAGCACCAAGCCGGCGATTGTCGGCGGCACGTAACTAAGTGCCACGAACTTCCATATGTGTCCTGCACCGATGATTATGACGAAATACGATGAAAATCCCCAGGCCATAGCTCCGATGAGGGCGTAGTACCACCGCATCTTCATAGCGAAAAGCAGGATGAGGAAGCCGACCATCATCATGAAAAGCAGGTTGGACGGCGCGGGCAGTCCGAGACCGTATACGCTGTTGAGCCACGTGAACAGGCTGTTCGACGGGTATTCGGGTGAAATCTGGAATGTGGGCATACCGCCGAAGAGGGCGTCGGTCCACAGAGCCTGTTCGCCGGTAGACTCACGGAATGCTTTGGCTTCTTGACCGTTGGCGGCACCTTGCTGCATATCGGCCTGCCGGAGCGAATTGCCGTCGAAGTTGTCGGGGGCGAAGAATGCCAATGACATCGCAGCCAATACAGCCACGGAGACAAAGAATCCCCATACTTGTGGCTCGCGCAGCCACTTCAATATCTTGCTTTTCATTGTTAATGACTTGGGAGAGTGCTGATTGTTACTTTACGATAATCTTCTCGGCATTGTCACCGGTGACCTTGATGTAGAAGCCCGGCGCGGGTGTGTTTGCACCGACGCGCACGCCGTTGATATTGTAGTAGGTGGCCGGGGTGTCGTTTTCGTAGCGGAGTGAGGGAATGCCGGAAGTGTGTTCGGTGTAGACCGCCATCGACTTGATGCGGCTTTGGCGGATTGACGTGAATGTTACTTCATTAACCGTTTCATCCTCGGCTGGAGCCCAAGTGGTCTGGAGGTAGTCGTATGTGCCGGCCGATGCTTCAAGGTCGATGTCGGATGTGCCCGATTCGCTCACATAAAATTCGATGTATGTGATTTTTACCGAGGGATTGAGCGATGCTACAGTCATTGTCTCGCCGTCGTAGATGCGGACGTCGCAGCCTGCATCGTATGATTGATAGAGGCGAACGTGTGTATTGCCGGTGGATGATGCCTTGAATGATACGGCTACATCGCCTGCGGTGAATGTGCGGCCGTCGAGGTCGACCCAACTTGATTTCTCGGGTTCTTCAACGGCGGGGCGCAGTGACGTCGGTTCGTTGAAGTTGAATATCGCGGCCGCTTCGGGGTCGCTGTCGCTGACGATGAATGTCGCTTCGGTGATGTCGCTTGTCTGCATACCGTCCTTCATGGCGACGGCTTTCACCTTGAGCGATTGGTTGATGGCGAACGGTGCGGTGTACACTTCCGATGTTGTCGACGGATCTTCGCCGTCGATGGTGTAGCGGATTGTGGCGCCTTCGGTAGGACACGACATTGTGAGCAATGTGCCTGCCGATACGGTGCCGCCGGCGGGGGTGAATACGGGTGCGGCTACCGTTTCTTTTTCAGGAGCAACTATGCCGTTGGCCGAATCGTAGACAACGGTAATCGACTGAATATAGACGCGCTTGGTGCCGTCGACGATGAGGTTTGTCACCTTCTGCGGAGCAAGTGTCGGGATTTCAATCTTGTAGTCTTCCCAAGTGACTGAAGGGATGTAGACTGTTTCGGAGTTGAGCATTATCGAGGCTTCGGCATCGCGATCGTTGTCGAAGCGGGCGGCGCGGACGATGTAGTACTCGGGGATGATGCTCGCGCCGTCGGAGAGATGAATGTTGAATTTGCCCGGATTCTTCGACGAGCCGAGTTTAACGCATTCTTCTTCGGGAAATACGTTAACCACGCTGGTGACATCGGCGATGTACGACTTGCCGGCTGTGACGGCCGAAGTGAAATTGTCGTTGGTGAGCGATGCCGTCGAGGAGCTTTCGGCGCCGAATGATATTGTGTATGAGAGCAATTCGGCCTGAGCGCTCATTGCGCAAGCCAGCAGCGATAGTGCGATGCAAAGTTTCTTCATATCGTAAACAGTTTAATCGTACAAAGTTACGACTTTTTTAAAATAAATTCGCAATGTTCATGCTTAGAAAGTCCTCGGCGCTTATTCCTCCGTCACCGACTATAAAGGCGGCTTGCGGATTATACAGTTGGCGAAATTTTTCAAGTCCTGAGGTCTTCTTCTCGGCATTGCTCTTGACTTCTATGGCGACTACCACGCCTTTTTTACGCAGAATGAAGTCGACTTCGGCGTCTTTCTCACGCCAATAAAACACTTCGAAACGATGGCTAAATGCCTGACTTACCAAATATGCGCCGATGCCCGATTCGAATATGCTCCCCCACAGTTTGCGGTCGACAATTGAACGTTCGAATGACTGTGCGTTGTAGACGGTTTTCAGTGCATTGTTGTACACCTGGAATTTCGGGATGCTGGCTCTGCGTCGAGCCATGTCCACACTGTATTTTGATAAACCGCAGAGCAATCCGCTTTCGTTCAGTAAATTTATGTATCCTGCCAAGGTTACAGTGTTGCCTGCGTCTTGCAGCGAACCAAGCATCTTTGTGAGTGAGAGGAGTTCGCCCGAGTATGCCGCACCGAGTTCAAAAGTCTGGCGCAGCAGAGCCGGTTTGCTTATCGGCGTGTCCATCAAAATATCCTTGTTTATAGTCGCGTCGATTATTGACGATTGGATATATTGGTTGAAACGATCTTCTTCGCTGATGAGCGATGCGGCCCCCGGGTAGCCGCCGTAGTATAGGTATTGGTCGAGCGTGAAACCGAAGCAGTCTGCCATCTCTTTATAACTCCAATGGCTCATACGTATTTCTTCGAAGCGGCCTGCTAACGATTCTGACAGCCCGCGTTCAAGCATTACACGACTGCTGCCAAGGAGCAGAACCTTTATGTTGCGGTCGTGCATCGTGTCGTCATCCCATTCCTTTTTTACGGCTTCGCTCCAATTGGAAATTTTTTGAATCTCATCTATCACGAGAATCATTTCAGGCAAGTCGTTGTTGCGCATAAGGCTGCGAACGGCATTCCAGCAATCTGATATCCACGTATTGTTTGTGGTGGGAATATTATCGGCTGTGTATAGCATGAACGGTATATCAATATCGTTCAACACTTGCTTTACGGTTGTCGATTTCCCAATCTGGCGTGCACCCATTACGACTTGAATAAACTTTCGAGGTTCTAACAGTCGCTTTGTAATGATTTGATATTCTGTGCGTTTATACATGTTTTGGCATTTTACTCAGTAGACTGAGTAATTTTACTCAATGCACTGAGTAAAATTACATGATGCAAAGGTAATATATTCTTTGGATAATTGCAATAGTCCTGTAATTTGTTGTATTACCGTGATTTGTGGTGCTTGTAGTGAAGTAAAAACAAAGATGCCGAGCTTGATTTGGCTCGGCATCACTCTTTTTCGTGTGGGCGTAAGCAGATTATTCTTCGACGACTTCTTCAGTCTCTTCGGTTTCTTCTACGGCTTCGCCTTCTTCAGCGGCTTGGGCTGCGGCTTGTTCCTGAGCGATAGCGGCTTCGAAGTCGGGGAACATAGCTTCGTACTGAGCGGCGATGCCGGCCATATCGAGCTGAGCGGTTTCGTAGCACTTCTTTGCAACGGCTTCATCGGCTGCAACGGCTTTCTTGTAGCAGTCGACAACTTTCTTGGCATAGTCGTAGCGGGTTACGTTGTCGGTGGCGGCGTTGGCCAGCAGGTTGTATGCGATCGAGAGGTCGGCGAGGTTGCGAGCCTGGCATTGGTCGGCCTTTGCGTAAGCGGCTTCGGTGAGGGTGGCTACTTCTTCCATGTTGCCGGCCTTCATGGCTTCGGCGATTTTCGAACATTCTTTGTCCATTTCGGTTGCACATGATGCCATAGCGATACAGAGAGCGCCGGCAACGATAGAAAGCAATTTTTTCATAAAAGTAATTTTTAAGTAAGTTGGAAAATGTTGATAGTTAAAATGTTAATTCATGAATTTGTGGAACGGCTACAGCATCGCTTTGACGCGCTGCTCCAGTTCGGCTTCGTCGGGGAGGCCGACTGCCGTGCTCATTCCGGCGTCGGTGCAGAACATCAGCGTGGGGATGCTCTCGATGCCGTAGGCTGTGGCCACATCCGGAACTTGGTCGATGTCGACTTTGTAGAAAGTGATACGACCGGCGTACTTTTTGGCGAGACGTTCGATCATCGGAGCTAACTGCTTGCACGGGCCGCACCATTCAGCGAAGAAGTCGACTACGCACGGTCCCGAGCCGATGTAGCGGGCTTTGCTGTTGGTGTAGTCGGCCACGAGGCGGCGGAATTGCGCCGCCGAGAGGTGTCGTACGCCGGCTGCCGGCTCGTCGACAACATTGGCTTGGCTGATGGCTTCGTTGTCGTCATTTGTGGCGTAGAAGTCTTCGGCGGGCGTTTCGGCCGGGTCGAGCAGGCTGTCGTCCATTTCGATTTCATCGTCGGACGCGTTGTTGTCATTCTCGTCGGGCAGGACGATGACGAGTAATATCAGCACGGCTATGACTGTGGCGACCGTGATGAGAATGGTCTTGAATGCGTTCATTGAGCGTTGATACAGAGTGTTAGTGACTTACAGACGCGATACTTGCATTTTCTTTAATCCGTTCTGGGCCTCGGCCGACGTGCGGCTGCGCTGCAGAGCGGTGCGCAGGGTGTTGTCGATAACCGACTGCCAGCTGACGGGAGCAGTGCTCATGGCGCTGATTTCGCGTCGGAGCGACTGGATGAAGCTCAGGGTGAACATACCCCCTGCGGCATCGCACCACGAGTATTCGCCCGGCGAGGCGGCGGTGCTGAGTATCGACCCCTTGGAGTTGAAGAACAGGTCGGCGAGGCGTTGGCGCGAGAAGTTGTTGTTGCCGCGCGAGAACAGGGTGCTGCCCTGCAGCGGTCGTACTTCGCCGATTTGCGAGTTGCAGCAGTCGCTCAGCACTATGTTGAGGCGAGCGCCCTTGCCGCAAATTGCCTGATACACTTCGCTCAGGGCTACATAGTTGCCGTCGAGCGGCTGGTAGTCGTTGGTGGTCATAGCCATCATCGGGAACGAGTCTTTTTGGTCGTCGAAGCGGAAGCCGTGGCCGGTGTAGAGGAATACCACGATGTCGCTGTCTCTTATACACATCTGACGCTGCCGAC
>CALKKU010000176.1 GCA_937995285.1 uncultured Bacteroidales bacterium
CAGACCTTAAAAATCAGAGGCTGCGCCGTAATACGTAATTACGACACAGCCCCGCGTCTGTCTGATATGTAGTGTAAATTTATTTCTCTGCCGGGATTGTCAGTCTAAAAGTGTGGCTGCGGGTATCATTTACCGCGTCTACGTCTCTCCCGTTGATTGTTACTTGAGCACAGCCGTCGGCTTTGTTTTTAACTGCAAAATGTTTCACGGCAATGTTATATTCGATTGAATTGATGTACACCGTGAATGCGAATGATTCGTCTAATCCCGGATCTCCGTAAGTCACAAGGATAAGTGGCGCTTCATCATCAAGAAACATCTGCCAAGTATCCTCTTGGAAAATTTCGTTGCCGGTGGGCTTCTCCCACTTTACAGTGTAGGAGCGAGATTGATGTTCGAATTTGTACTGTATACGAGAACCTAACAGATTGCCTTCGACTTCAGCATCGAGCAAGTTGCGTCCGTCGCTGCTGTATATTTCCATATAGTAGTAGTCGAGAGGTCTGGAATTGAGCTCATTGCCTTCGTCGCAAGCGAAAAATAGTATTATGAACAATGCGAAGGTTATTGCAAATAGTTTTTTCATAAATTTGTGTTATTTGATTGATATGAACATAATGTCATTGGAGTAGGTATGCTCGGTGGTTTTCACTTTTTCGTTGTATATGAAGTCTCCGTTGCATTGACCATTCCATCCAAAATTGTAGTGCAAGTACAGACGGTCATAATAACTGGTATCCAATATTGTCCATTTGGTTTGACCTTGTTCTCTGATGCGACGTGTTGTCACTGTTCGAAGATAATTCATGCCATCTGCGACCCATGCATGCCCTCCATCTCCGTCTATGCAACTGCTGCAACATATGATTAAGCCATAGTTCCGAATGATGTCTACCAAATCGGTCATTGGGTATTTCCCTAGTTCGGTTGCTTGGCGATTGGGTAAAATCTGTTTGATTGTGCCTAAAATTTTTGATTTCTCTACACTTGTCGTCGTTTCTCCATATGTGGCATTCCCTACGTGGCCTATTTGACGAGCTAATGTGGCTATTGGAAGGGCGGCTGCGGTCAGTTGATATTTGTAGAAGTTGGCAACTTTACGGCTAACGGATCGGATATTCTGTAAAGATTTCCAATTTATAAGAATTTTCGTTTTAGTGTTGTCGTATGTAGTTATGACAAATGAGGGCTCTTGAAAATATTCGCAGGCCATAAAGATTGCTGTGGGTACGCATCCACTTACCAGATTTGGACAAAGGTATCCTTCAGGATAATCTTGACCTCTGTTATTTACAATAGACGGTTTTCTGATAAGATATGCTAACGTGTCTGTATATTCCTCGAACTCCGTGAATTTCAATGGCGGGTCCGGATTTTTAATGATCGAATCTGTTAGTCCACCACTTCCGATCTTCATTGTAGCCACAGAATTGACATAATCTTTTGCCCAATCCATAAAGTATTTGAACCCCGGATTGCTGTTTGCGGTGCTGTCGTTATATGCTCCCGAGTCGATGACTGCTAATACCGGTTCGGCGTCCTTAGGTGTCGCAATAACGGCGAATCCCTCATCGTTTTCGTATTGTACGATGTATATTAACGGCAACTCGTCTGTATCGGCTGATCGAGATATGGAGGTTGTGATAGGAAATACCTTCGATTTATCTACGGTTCGTAGAGGCCCTCTTGAATGTGGATTTTCGCTTGTGAATCCACCGGCACATTGCTGTGCAAGATCGATAATTTCTTGTACGTTTCTAAATCGTGATGCGACTTCCTGTTTCTCTGCGTCAGGTGCGTTTGGCTGAATATCTTCAGACGAAGCGCAGCCGGCGAGGATCGGCAATGTCAGCAGGAGTAAAATTAATTTTTTTCATATGATATAAGTTTTAGGGTTTGAATTGGATGAATTTTTTTGATGGATAATGTGGATAACGATTCTCGCTGCAAATATAATATTGAAATTTGCAAAATGCAAGCAATTTGAGGAAAAAATTGTAATATGTATTTATTTTATGATTTTGTGTGTGATTTTTGACGCAATACTATGATGTTTTTGGGTTGCTATGCTATTGTTTGGCGTATGATGGCATAAATTTTTCTGAAATTTCTTTGGTTTGCTATAAATTATTACTAAT
>CALKKU010000177.1 GCA_937995285.1 uncultured Bacteroidales bacterium
GTGTATGGTTCATACCATGGATGCGGTCATAAGAAATTCGCGATACGGAATCGGACGAGTTTTTTACAGCGTCCACCACTCTGTCGCTCTGCGACACATGTACGGCTCTGTCGCCGGTCCCATGAATAATCCATAGAGGAATGCGAGCCAAACCGGTAAGGTCGCGAGTCGTTCCGCCACCACAGATCGCTATTGCAGCGGCAAAGCGGTCGGGATACGCGGCGGCACAGTCGATAGTGCCATAGCCGCCAAGGCTCATACCGATGACGTAAATACGTGTGGTATCTACTTTCTCATGGGCGACAACATAGTTTACGATATTCATCACACGTGCCGGATTCCAAGATCCACCGGGATTTTGAGGCGCAACAACAAAGGCATCTATTTTTCGGCCGCGTGCTATGGCGTCGAGTGTGCCATAGCGCTTCACCTTTTCGAGATTGTTGCCGCAAAGGCTTGCGCCATGGAGAAAGACTATTAGCGGCAACGGAGTGCTGTCGGTTGGTGTTATATGGTCGGGGCAATAAAACTGATAGTTATAGCCGTTATTTACTTTACCTACAATCGGTGTTATCTTGGCTAATGCAGAGATGCTTGTACACAGAATCAGCAACACGGTCAATGCTCGCTGCAACGATTTATTCATCATATTTTCAATCATGGTGATATGGTTCGCCTTTAATTATCGTCTGCGCTCTGAACAATTGCTCAGCCGCAAGCACACAGGCCATTTCGTGTGTAAACGTCATTTTTGACAATGCAAGTTTGTAGTCGGCTCTTTCATAGACATCGGCGGAGAATCCGTAGGGACCACCAATTATGAACACGAGATTGCGACCGAGTGTGGCTGCCTTGCGCTCGATAAAGGTTGCAAACTCTCGAGAAGTCAACTCCCTACCCCGCTCGTCAAACAGAACGACGAAATCGCCTTTATCTATCTTGGATAGAATTATTTCGCCCTCGCGCTGTTTCTGAACAGCTTCGGTCAATGACTTTGATGTTTTTATATCGGGTAATGATATTAATTCAAAAGGCATATAGAATGGCAGCCGCGATGTGTATTTATTCAATAATGAACTTAGTGCGGTGTCTCGTACTGTCCCTACGTTTATAAGCAAGATTTTCATTTAGTACAACGATAGAGTCTTATTTACTGCAAAGTTAAAATTTAATTTTGTAATTTGAAGACTAATTTTTTCCCCGGCGAATTAAATTAATTAAGTTTTATGAGAATAGAGGGCTTGATGTTCTGTAATTTCTTTCGATAGCTGCCGTAATTATGTGATATGGAACCCCACAAACAAGCAGCCTACGAGGCGCGCCCCCTGTCTTACTCAACAGTTTATAAGCGCATTTTTAAAGTTGGAGATAATTGGCGGCTGATCGGCCGCGGTTACGATTACACCGCATAAAAAAAGCCCCTCCGAGCGTGGGAGGGGCGACCAAAAAGCAAAGCCGGGTTAAAGGGCTGGCATAAATGCCGAAAATCTTTTTGAGATGATAACGATCATTATTAAGATTTGGCGCTTTAAAATAATCACAATAACGATTATTTAATAGGAGCGCTCGGGGGTTGCTCAAAAGCATTAAAGCGGTAACGCCCGCCCTCGACGGCTTTTTATCACCGCAAAGTTAAATAAAAACTCTATATTATGCAAACATCCGAAATCATCGAGCGCCTCGAAGCGCTGAAAACTTATATCTGGCGACGGGCCTACAACGATGCATATGTCCGATATGCAGCGTGTAATTAACGTAAAGTGGGTATTGCAAAATGTCAATGACATAATATGCCGGGTGTAGAGACATGAGTTTCGCATGCCTTTAACGCACAATGCACTGTGCTATAATTGATCGCATACTGAACGGCGGCTGGCGGGCCGAAGGCTCGCCCCTACCTTTGCCGGCTTTCGCCGGCATTACGTTAATTTTGCAACACCCTCATACAGCCAAATATTCCCCAAAATGTCGCAAAAATCTCCAAAAAATCGGGGTCAAAAACGACGATAAGAAGTTGAATTTCGCATCATAATGACTTGATTTTCAACTTCTTATCTTTTGGAGCGGTAGACGGGGCTCGAACCCGCGACCCTCGGCTTGGGAAGCCAATGCTCTACCAACTGAGCCACTACCGCATACCATATCAATCGATAGTGCAAAGTTAGTGTATTTATTTCGTTCCTACAAATTTACCGCAGGGGTTACAACCTGATTTGAGTAGTACTTGACAAGTTTTGCCAAATCGATCTCGCCTTCTATCATCACTACTTTGATTTCTTTTAGGTCGCCATCCTGTTGAAGTATAATAACACCTGTGGCCGTCTTTTGAGAGTCTTTCGATAGAACGACGCTGATTTTTGACAGTTCTTTTCCGTCTCTCGATTCGAGCAAAGTCTCGGTATTCATATTGCGAATGATACCTGAGATTTGCTGTGACACGCCTTTATAATCCGGCTTACCCTTCTCATCATCGTCATCATCGTCGCCATCGAATTCGATGACTTCGATTGAACTTACCTTTGTTGCCCAGTCGGAGTACAGGCCGTATATGCCCAACACATTTTCACCTGCGGCATGTAAAATTGCAGGCCCCATATATACAGAAGTAACGCCGGCCTTATTCGCGACTTCTTCAAATGCTCGTTGAGCGCTTGCACTCATCGGCAGAAATGCTGAGACTATCGCAAGAACGATAAATGTTGCAAAATTTTTCATAGTGATATATCTTTAATTGTTTCTTCCACTGAATTAATAACTTCTCGTGTTGTTGCGATACCGGCCCGAGAATCTTTGATTACCTGTCCGGCATCTTTTACTGCTTCCTTGACTGCAGCCTGTGTAGCCTTGACACCTAACTTTGAATTGCTGAAAGTATTTCTAAGCATTCTGTCGACACTTGCAACCAAATGTACGGCCGTGGCTGTATCAGTTATCTCTTTATATGAACTGCGTTTTGCCGCAGGTCGACGATGACCTCTTGCCATACTTGCATCTTTTGTTGCCGAAGTCGAAGCTTCCGAAGTCTGAACCGTCGCTTGGGTCTCTGAAATTGCGCCGGCACTTGTATCTGCATTCAATGAACTTGCCAACAGGACCTTGCCTGTATGACACTCCGTAGCAGAATCTCGCAATGCATCAGCTGTCAAAGTGATACCGGATGATTGACTGTCAGATGTCGAACGATTCATCATTTTGGCACCAACCAAAGCAATGACTGCAAGTGATGCCGCTATTGAAATTGCCTTAACAAGTCGGATACCGAAGCGCCTCGACTTCTTTCCGCACGTTGCATTCAATATGCGATCTTCGAGGCCGACGGGCGGTTGTGATGATCTGACAGCCGCGAAGAATGCCTGTTCGGCTTTCAAATCATCGGGAATCAAGGCCGGGTTGCAATTGCAGAAAAACTCTGACAACTGAGCCTCCTGTTGTGGGGTTGACTCTCCGGCATAGTACAATGTCAGCAGTCGTCTCACACCATTTATGTCAAGTTGTTTAAGAGTCATATTGATTGATACTTGTTATATAATTCCTTAATTCTACGACGGCCGCGACTGAGCAACTGTCGTACGTTGTCTAATGTGAAACCTGTCGCACTCGCTATTTGCTCATTCGACAAGCCGTCGAAAGCATTCATACAAATGACTTGGCGTTGATTGCCCGGCAGTGACTCGATAATGTTCTGTAATATCTCCGTCCCGTCGTGGCGCTCTACAGTCGGTGTCTCATCGCTGCTAATCGAGTTGATATCAACTGTATTGCGCCTTCCGGCCGAGATGCTGTCGAACGAAGCATTTTTCACCATAATAAGTGAATAAGCCTCAATCGATTTGATATTATCGAGTTTATCTCGGGCATTCCACAATTTCACCATTGCATCCTGAACAATGTCCGCTGCATCGTCGCTGTCGTGAGTAATTGCCACCGCCGTTGCGTACAAACGGCGGTATAGCGGAACTACTCTGATGCGAAATGTCTCGGTGTCCATCGTCCATTAATTAATGCTTTCACTTAGTAGACAGAAAAAGCCGGCATTTGTGACACCGGCTCTAAAAAATATTTTCGAAATTATAGATTATAGAACTCTGTGAACGCGGCAATCATATCAGCATGGTCACTGAGCGATGCCGTTTCACGTGCCGAATGCATTGCCCATATAGCAGCCCCCACATCCACACCTCGTAGAGGTATCTGCGAAGTGAGTATATTGCCGAGTGTGGAACCGCCGGCAACATCGCTGTGATTTACGAAGTACTGGCTCTTGACACCTGCCCTGTCGCATATGGTCTTGAATACGGCAGATGAATCGGCATCGGTCATATATTTGCAGTTGGCATTTATTTTAATGACCGGACCTCCGCCAAGAGTCGGATGATTGGTCGGATCCTGCTTCTCGACATAGTTGGGATGCACTCCGTGAGCATCATCAGCCGAAACCATAAAAGAAGATTCGACAGCTCTGAAGTAATACTCTTCGGAATTATCAAAAACGGCTGCAATTCTGCGCAATATCATATCAAGTACAGGTGAAGCTGCTCCTTGTTTTGTACCAGAGCCGGTTTCCTCGTTGTCGAATATCGCCATAACGCGAGTCGCAGCACTTTCTTTATTCAATGAATCGAGCAATGCCGACATGGCAGCATGAACCATCGAAAGGTCATCTATGCGTCCCGATGTTATGTATTCACCGTTAAGTCCTACTACGCATGCACGCGATGTATCGAACAGGGAGAGATCATAGTCGATGATTTCCTCGGGCTTTACACCGAGTTTCTCGGCGACAATGCGCGTTATCAATCCTTTGGCGTCACCTGGATTATTCACCTTGCCAAGAACGGGAAGCATATCCTTCTGCTTGGAGAGTTTGTTGCCATCATTCACGTTGCGATTGAAGTGAATGGCAAGATGGGGTATGGTCAGCAGATGACGATCAAACTTTACAAGTCGATGTTCGGGAAACAGCGGATTATCTCCACGTAATATTACTCGGCCGGCCAACGACAGCGGTCGATCGAACCAAGTATAGAGTATCGGGCCGCCATAGACTTCGGTATTGAGTTTAACGATATTACCGTCGGTCACCATCTCACAATTCGGCTTAACGCGAAATCCCGGAGAATCGCTATGAGCGGCAATGATCTTGAATCCCGATTCGGCCACATCTCCTGTTCCTACAACGAATGCAAATACGGCACTGTCATTCTTGATGACATAGTAGCGTCCGCCGGGCTCAAGCGCCCACTGCTTACGCATATCAAGGCGAACAAAGCCTGCTTCGTCAAGATGCTCCGTCACCGTCTTTACGGCAAAAAAGTTGACGGGGGAAGCGTCAAGAAATGCGCTGAGATCTTTATAGTTCTTCATACTCACTGTTATATGCTATGTTGTTAAGCGGACGCATCACGTTGCAAAGTATCTGCGACCAGTACGACTTAAAGTCTTCTTTGAATGCCGACAAGGCATTGTCTACGAGCTCTTCGGGAGCATCGCGCACCGTTTCTATGAAATTATAGAACACCTGAAACAGGTCGGCAAGCGATTCGGAAATGGTTGCCGCTATCGGCGTGTCACTGTACTTCATATCTTCCTCAAAAACTTCGAGGAAAACGTTTTTCTCACCGATAGCGAGTTCAAGATTGTGAGAAACAGTATCATACACATCCTCAGCAAGGAGAGAATCGATGTAACCTTCCTCCGAAGATATGTCATCGGGAATATCCCATGTGGTGATGTATATTCGAGGCAACAACTTAACGACTTTTGCAACGAAATCAGGTAGTGCCGTGTCTTGTGCACGTTCTATAGTCGCGCAATACTCATTGCATAGCGCTATGAGAGCCAACGTATTATTGGTCATTTCTTACGTATAAATTATTTTCGATTATGTATTTATAAACTCCGGCAGGTAGAAAATATTCGACATTGCGCCCGTGAGAGATTGCATTCCTGATGAAGGAACTGGAGATTTCAATCATCGGGGCATTGACGACTTCCATTCCGTCAACACATGTATCTTCAATCGGGTATCCACGACGAGGATATACTATCACACCGTACTCATCGAGAATGCGGTCGGCATCACGCCACTTGTCAAAGACAGCCCAGTTATCGCTTCCTATAATCAGTTTAAACTGAATATTCGGGAAACGCTTTGAAAGCACATCAAGCGTCCTGATCGTATATGAAGGACGCGGCATAGACAATTCAATATCGCAAATATCCAAATCTTTCGCACCGTTGACTGCAATATCAAGCATTGCCAGGCGCTTGACATCCGGAAGTAGTTCAGCCGGATTTTTAAGCGGATTCTGCGGTGACAGGTTGAGCCACACCTTGTCAACGTAACCCCAACGCGTGAGGTACGATGCCAAAATCATATGACCTATATGAACAGGATTAAACGAACCTCCGTAAAGGCCGACTGTGATTTTCTTGTCCATAGATATTTGCGAGTGTAAAGTGCTCTCTTTTGTCACGCAATAAACGTACCGATAATCCCGGTGGTTTCGGCTACTGCCTTTTCGAGATCGTCATTGATTACTCGCGTATCGAAGCCCTTGGCCATCGAGATTTCATATTCGGCACGGCTTATTCGCACATCTATCACATCCGGAGCATCCGTACCGCGATTCACAAGACGTTTGCGCAGTTCTTCAATGCTTGGCGGCTCGATAAAGATGGTCATACATCTGTCGCCATATACCTTCTTGACGTTGAGAGCTCCTTTGACATCAATGTCGAGGATTACGTTATGGCCGGCATCTATCACACGATCGATTTCACTACGCAGTGTCCCATAGTAACGACCGGGATATACCTCTTCCCATTCTACGAATTTTCCTTCGGCAACGGCATCGCGGAAGTCTTCAGTCGATAAGAAGCGGTAGTGCACACCATCGATCTCACCCGGACGCGGCTGACGATTAGTCGCCGATACGGAAAATCCGAGATCGAAGACATTTGCGTCCATTATTGCATTGATTATCGTAGACTTGCCGCAGCCCGAAGGTGCTGAAATGACAATGAGTTTTCCTTTATTCATATAGTGTTTATGTAGTTTTAAAGTAAGAATTTTTGCGAATTTACTTAAATTTCTTCACCCGTACAACATATTTTATCTTCGCCGATAAAAAATATATAAACCTCTCTCAGTCGCCAATTAAATTATTGCCAATCTGAAAAAGTTGTAGTAACTTTGAAGAATGCAACGTACATTCGTTGATGCTACTATGACAATATTTTCAGACAAAAAATATTTTACCCATAAGCGTGCTGCAATGTGTGCGCTTATTGCCGCATATCTCGTTTGCGGCTGCAACTCTGTACATGCCGAAGACAATGATAATCAATCGTACGAGTTTGCCAACATCATCAACCCTCGAGTGCCTGACGCTATGTATATTTGCGGCCAAAAAGTCGATTTGCAAAACGTGGATTACTACGAGCGGCTCGACCGCGAACTGACGTCCTTGGCCTATACCCACGGCACTACCCTACTGATATTGAAACGTGCGAACAGGTATTTTCCACAGATGGCACCGATCTTGCGCAGCAACGGAGTGCCTGATGACTTGCTTTACCTCGCATGCGTCGAAAGCAGCCTTGATACAAGGGCTTATTCACCAGCCAAGGCTGCCGGAATTTGGCAATTTATTCCGGCCACGGCAAAGGAATACGGGCTTGAAATCTCGGATGAAGTGGATGAACGACTGAATATCGATAAGTCCACGGCTGCGGCATGTCGCTATTTCAAGAAGGCTTTGGCACGCTATAACGGTGATTGGCTATCCGTGTTTGCATCGTACAACACCGGGATGGGGCGGGTCACAAAAGAACTTGAAACGCAAGCGGCCTCTTCGGCAGCTGAATTATGGCTGTCGAAAGAAACTATGCGTTATCCGTTCAGAATCATTGCAATTAAGGCTATTCTCGAATCCCCTGCCGACTACGGTTTCGTTATTACGGCCGACCAACTATATCAACCGCGAGAAGTTAAGATCGTTGAAGTAAACGGCCCGGTTGAAAGCTGGGTGGACTGGGCGGCACAATATGGTATCAGTTATCGCGAACTGCGCGACGAGAACCCGTGGATTCAGGCAAAGCAACTGACAAACCGTGCCGGTAAGACATATCGAGTACGTGTTCCGCTTCGCGAATCATTGAAGCGTTCAAGTGAGCGTGTGAGTGTGTATAACCATGCTTGGATTGGGAAATGAGTATGGATAAAAGTGTAATCAAAACTCCTGCAAGCGCACTCGACCCTGCTCCGCTGAGTGTCGTAGGCGCACGTGTCAATAATCTGAAAAATATTGATATTGACATACCCCACGATGCGCTTACAGTAATAACGGGCTTGTCGGGGTCGGGTAAATCGTCATTGGCATTCGACACCATTTTCGCAGAAGGACAACGGCGATATATCGAGACTTTTTCATCGTACGCCCGCAATATGCTCGGCAACCTCGAACGCCCCGACGTAGACCGTATCAGCGGCCTAAGCCCCGTTATATCCATAGAGCAGAAGACAATCAACCGCAACCCGCGCTCCACAATCGGCACTTCGACTGAAATATACGACTTTCTGCGACTGCTATATGCTCGTGCAGGACATGCCCGCTCTTATGTAACCGGAGAGGAGATGGTCAAGTACACAAACGAACAGATTGTCGAATTGATTCTGAATAAATTCTCCGGACGTCGTGTCTACATTCTCGCGCCATTGGTAAAGAATCGCAAAGGCCACTACAAGGATCTTTTCGAAACTCTTACGAAGAAAGGATATCTGCGAGTGAGGGTTGATGGAGAATTGCGAGAAATAACTCCCGGCATGAAGCTCGACCGCTACAAGAATCATTCGGTTGAGTTGGTTATCGACAGACTTGTTGTACAAGCCAAAGATGAACAGAGGCTTGCAGATACTGTAGAGACTGCATTGGCTCAGGGAGGCAAGCAGTTGATGGTATATGACGTAGATAATGATGTTATCGCTCATTACTCTCGCAATTTGATGGATCCCGTTAGCGGCATATCGTACCGAGAACCGGCTCCGCACAATTTCTCGTTCAACTCACCGCAAGGCTATTGTCCGCGATGCAAGGGCTTGGGATATGTCAACATCATTGACAAGTCCAAGATTATGCCTGATGAGTCGTTGTCAATATATGAAGGAGGCTTCACTCCACTCGGCAAGTACAAGAATACTTATATATTTTGGCAATTGTCTGCAATATGTGAATCGTATGGTTGCACGCTGAAAACGCCTATCAATCAGCTTCCGGAAGATGCCATTGATGAAATTCTCAATGGCTCTGATCGCAGCCTGCAATACAAAAATACAACGACAGGGACTCTTAGCCCAATGGGCAGTTACGAAGGGCTGATCAAGTACATTGAAATGCAGCAGAGTGATGATGCAGGAGCGTCGGCACAGAAATGGAGCGGACAGTTCTACACGCGTCAAACTTGCCCGGAATGCAACGGCGACAGACTCAATAAGGAGGCACTGCATTATTTTGTAGACAATAAAAACATTGCACAACTTTGCCGACTGGACATTGATCAACTTTACAAATGGTCGTGCGAACTATTGGACAAATTGAATAATCGCGACCGCGCCATCGCAGCAGAAATCGTCAAAGAGATTTCCACACGACTGCGATTCCTCGTTGACGTCGGACTGAACTATCTTCAACTCAACAGAGCATCCGCTACATTGTCAGGCGGCGAAAGTCAGCGCATACGTTTGGCCACACAACTCGGATCAGACCTCGTCAATGTACTTTATATCCTCGATGAGCCTTCAATCGGCTTGCATCAGCGCGACAATCGACGATTGATTGACTCCTTGAAACGTCTTCGCGATGCCGGCAACTCCATCATTGTGGTGGAACATGACCGCGATATTATGCTCGAAGCCGACTATGTGGTCGACATCGGCCCCGGAGCCGGTCGCCGCGGCGGCAACGTTGTGTTCGCAGGCACTCCTGCCGATATGCTCAAAAGCGACACTCTCACGGCAAGTTATCTCAACGGTAAGCGCTGCATAGAAACTCCGACAAAGCGTCGCACCGGCAACGGAAAAGAATTGAAACTGCTCGGATGCACAGGCCATAATCTGAAGGGTGTTGATATCTCCCTACCACTTGGCACAATGATATGCGTGTCTGGTGTGAGCGGCAGCGGCAAGTCTTCACTGGTAAACGGCACGCTCGAACCGATTCTCAGCAAACATTTCTATCGCTCGACAAAAGAGCCACTACCATACAAAGAGATTATAGGCATCGAGAACATCGATAAAGTTGTAACAGTCGACCAGTCGCCGCTTGGTCGTACACCTCGATCAAATCCTGCTACGTACACCGGTGTATTTACCGATATCAGAAATCTCTTTGTCGGCTTACCCGAAGCAAAGATTCGAGGCTATAAGCCGGGGCGATTTTCATTCAATGTTGCCGGCGGTCGCTGCGAAGCTTGTGGCGGCAACGGCTACAAAACTATCGAAATGAATTTTCTGCCCGACGTCCTTGTCCCGTGTGAGGTATGTCGCGGCAAGCGCTATAACCGCGAAACGCTTGAAGTACGCTACAAGGGCAAATCAATTGCCGATGTGCTCGATATGACCATCAATCAAGCCGTGGAGTTCTTTGCCGGAGTACCCAAGATCTTAAAGAAAATAAAAGTGCTTCAGGAAATAGGTTTGGGATACATAAAACTCGCTCAACCGTCGTCAACGCTGTCGGGTGGCGAAAATCAACGTGTAAAACTTGCCACCGAGCTATCTAAAAAGGACACAGGTCGCACACTATTTATACTCGACGAACCTACCACAGGTCTGCACTTTGATGACATTAAAACCTTGTTGTCCATTCTGAATCGCTTGGTTGATCGAGGTAATACCGTCCTTGTAATTGAACATAACACTGACGTCATTCGCTCGGCAGACTACGTAATTGATATGGGGCCTGACGGTGGTGCCGGTGGCGGACAGATATTGGCTACAGGAACGCCCGAAAAAATAGCCGCAGGCTCATCACCCACGGCTAAGTATGTTTTCGATGGAGTTGTCAGCAAGCCTTGAAGCTCATGTCAAGACCTTTGACCGAATGGGTCAAGGCACCTACTGAGATGAAATCGACGCCGGCTTCTCCGTAGGCCCGTAGAGTGTCAAGCGTGATGCCGCCCGATGATTCGATTTCAACTTTCTCATTCGACTTACGGATGTGCGCCACCGCCTCGGCCGTACGCTGAGGTGTAAAGTTGTCGAGCATGATACGATCAACGCCGACTGCAAGCGCTTCATCGATTTCGGCGGTATTGCGAACTTCGACTTCAATTTTCAGGTCCTTGCCGTTGTCCTTACACCACTGCTTTGCACGGTTGACTGCATTAGTGATACCGCCTGCAAAGTCCACGTGGTTGTCTTTGATAAGGATCATATCAAACAAGCCAATACGGTGATTGGCACCGCCGCCGATTTTTACAGCCATCTTTTCAAGGATACGCATACCCGGCGTTGTCTTGCGAGTATCGAGGACTTTCGCCTTCAAACCGGCAAGTTTCGATTGATATACATTTGTCATAGTAGCAATGCCGCTCATACGCTGCATAATGTTCAGCATCGTGCGTTCGGTCTGCAACAACGACTGTACCTTACCTTCCACTACAAATGCTATATCACCGGGCTTCACATGTGCACCGTCATTGATATATACGGTCATCTTGAGAGTCGGATCAAACTTCTCGAACACTTTCCTGGCAATTTCAACACCTGCAAGAATACCTTCTTCCTTTACCAACAGATGCTGGCGTCCCATAGCATCGGCAGGAATCGTACTGAGGGTCGTTGCATCACCGTCGCCCACATCTTCGGCAAATGCCAAAGTCAGAAGGTCATCTATCAATTGATCTGTAGTCTTCATTGAATTATCATATTTGTTTTAACTTCACAAAGTTACGATAAAAAAGTCAAATATCGAATTTAAAGAATGAATTACCATTCTACTATAAACAAAAAGCCCCGGCTCGTTGTGAGTCGGGGCTTCGATAGGGGGCGGTTACCTACTCTCCCACTTTCGC
>CALKKU010000178.1 GCA_937995285.1 uncultured Bacteroidales bacterium
GCATCAAATAGATATTAGTGTTATGGTAATGAAAAATGCAGACTTATCTGTCGTCCTTCATAACAATATAGAATATAAGGACTGGCTCGTAGAATTAAAGGAGCGATTCTACAGCCATCGCCTTAAAGCATCGTGTGCCACTAATGGCTACCTGTTGGATTTTTATTGGAAGTTAGGCCGAGACATTGATGCCAAACAATATACCAATACATACGGTTCCGGTTTTTACAAGAATCTTAGTTTGGACTTGAAGCACGAGATGCCTGGGGTAAAGGGGTTCTCTCCAACTAACTTGAAATATATGAGTTACTTTTACAAACTCTATGCTCCATTGCAGGCAAATCGTCCGCAGATTGCGGACGATTTCCAATTATTGCTCTCTATTCCTTGGGATCATCATCGCCGTATCATAGATAAATGTAAGGACAACATAGATAAAGCCTTATTCTTTGTAAGAAAGACATGGGAGAACAACTGGGGACGTGACGCTCTGCTCAACTGGCTCGACACAGACTTGTACGAACGTGACGGTAAGGCAATCACAAACTTCAAATCTACGCTTCCTGCCGTACAAAGCGACTTGGCACAGCAGATAACTAAAGATCCGTATCATCTGGATTTCCTTAATTTGAGGGAACAATATGATGAGCGTGAGATTGAGGATGAGCTGGTGAACAACGTGACTCACTTCTTATTGGAACTTGGAAAGGGCTTCTCATATATGGGCAGACAGTTCAGGTTGGAAGTCGGTCAACAGGAGTTCTTTCCCGACTTGCTGTTTTACAATGCCCACCTCCATGCTTATGTAGTCATTGAACTAAAAGCGCAATCGTTTCACCCGTCATTTTTGGGACAACTAAGTTTCTATGTTTCTGCCATAAATCACCAGTTCAAGACCGATATAGACAATCCGACCATAGGCCTACTTATCTGCAAGGACAAGGATAATGTGGTGGCAAAATATGCATTGGAGTCATACAAAGAGCCTATGGGTATATCGGAATATCAATTGTCCAAACTTTTTCCGAAAGACTTCAAGTCCTCTATGCCAACAATCGAGGAATTGGAAAATGGTTTGAAAGATAATTAATTGAACATAAATTTATTTAGAAGTTACAGAAACGGCAGGAAGAACGGTTTGTATCCGGGACTTAATGCCTCGCGAAGGCGGTTTAAGGCCTTGGTCATCTGATTTTTGACCGTCTTTACGGATATACCGAGTTCACCGGCTATTTCATCATTGGAATATCCGTCGCGTTTGCTCATAAGAAACACTTCGCGGCATTTCTCGGGCAAATCATCTATCGCCCTCCAAATTCTTGCATCACGCAAGGAAGTATCAATCACATCTTCGCTCACATCGGGGATAAATTCCTCTCCGACACAGTCCTTGCGAGTTGATATATACGACAGACATTCGTTGCGAACGCACCGATACATAAATGCGCTGAAGTTTGATATCTCCGCTCCTGCTTCGACATGTTTCCACGTTTTCAGAAAAGCGTCCTGCACCATATCTTCCGCCACATCAGCATCGTCGACAATGCGAAGAGCATACATACCGAGCGGCAAGTACAACCTTCGGAACTGCTTTTCAAATTCACTTGATGTCATAATTCTACTTTCCCGAGGTGTGGTTTTGATTTACGCGGCGCTGGCGGTCTCTGAAGCCGCTCCAGCTGCGATTGAAATTGCGGTTGGTCAACAGTTGTGATATTCCGGTGGCTTCTTTCAGCAAGGTTAATGCTCGTTGAGCGATGTTTTGCGTGTGGAGATGTTGGCTGATTAATCGTCGGTCGGGCGCAAGATTCAATCTCACATCGTCGTTGTTGACGGCGTTGACACGTGCTATGAGGCTTCGTGTCGATTCCTGCAATTCGGGCGCTTCGGTCGGCTCGATTATTTCGATTCCGGACATATCGAGTTTGCGGTCAGCCCATTTTTTAGCCTCTTTGACCGTGATAAATTCCTTGTCGAGCATATAGACCTCGGCATAGGTGCTTACGCTGACCGGCTCGTCGTCCCAATTGAATTTGAACATCTCGCGATTGCGCCCGTTCGATTCTATGTTGAAAGAATATCCCGATAGGTCGGTAGCGGCAATACTGTCGCCGATGACATTATCATACATAAAGCGTACGCGTATGTTTTCATAGTCGAGGCCGTTATGAAAGAATCCGGCCAGGCTCGGAATCCATTTTCGTGCCGTAGTGTCGGCCAGAACATTGACGTCGACAATTACGCGGTCGCCGTTTCTGCTCCATACTTCGCTCGGGCTGTATCGGCCGCGTATGGTATCCGTTCCATATTCCGAACTTTTCAATTGACTTGGAATCTCGGGCGGTGTCGGTATGCTCACCCAATCCGACCACGAGAAGTGATAGGGGCATTCGCAGCTTACGCTGTCGAGCCCGTGATTGTCGGTGAATCGGTAATATGAGTTGCTTTTCAGAATGCGCGGACTTTGCCAGCCTTTGAATTTTACTTTTCGGTCGGGCACGAGCATGTAGTCGACCATCTTCTCGCGGAACAGGAATACGGTATCGGTGTAGGTGCTAAGCGTGGAGTATTCCCGTACGTAACCCAGGATATGCAGCAGTTTATGTTGCTTCGATTCTACGAACACTTCGGGCAACTCCATAGAAATCTCGCTCAGAAATATTGTATCGGTGTTCAGGTCGGAAATTTCTTTTTCTTTGTAGCCCAAATATCTGACAGTGACTGGATAGCATTCCGGAGAAATGTATGGCAGCCGTCCGCTGTTGCCGCTTAGTCCGAGCGCTTTGCCGTTGCGGTCGAACACCGATGCACTGAGCAGCGGTTGTCGGGTGATTGAATCGGCAACGATGGGGTTAGCCATTTGCCCTTCAGCATAGGATGAGGCGAGTACTATTAGCAACAAGGCAGTCGTAAGGCGCGATATGCGGATGAGAGATTTCATTTATCTTCTCCAAAATTCGGGGACGAAGAGGACGAGGATGGTGTAGATTTCCAAACGGCCGGTGAGCATCAG
>CALKKU010000179.1 GCA_937995285.1 uncultured Bacteroidales bacterium
CGGGCATTGTGACGCCGACGATGCCGCGGCGGTCGAGCCCGGCTTCGTCGAACGCGTCGACGGCTACGAGAAGCGCCAAGGTGGAGTCGAGGCCTCCGGAGATGCCGACAACCAGCGATTTGCAACGGATGGCGTCGAGGCGTCGGCGCAGACCGCGGCTTTGGATATGGATGATGTCGCGGCAGCGCTCGGCAAGGTGTCGCTTGTCGGCCGGGACGAACGGGTGTGGATCGACCGTGCGCAGCAGGGTGGCGTCGGACTTGTCGGACGGGTCTGACTTGTCCGACATGTCAGATGAGCAGGTGATGCGGCGGACTGCGGAGGCATTGGCAGCGGCACAGTCTCCGAAAGTGATGTTGTGCATACGATCGCGGCGGATGGCGTCGATGTCGATGTCGGCAATCTGAAGTTTGTTGCCGGCTGTGTGGCGGTCTCCTTCGGCGAGGATACGTCCGTTTTCGCAGATGACAGTCTTGCCGTCGAATACCAAGTCGGTCGACGATTCGCCGTAGCCTGCCGAGGCGTAGACGTAGGCTGCCAAACAGCGTGCCGATTGCTGTGCGATGAGCGAGCGCAGATATTCGTACTTGCCGATGATGTCGTCACTCGCCGACAGGTTGACAATTACTTCCGCACCCGAGAGGGCGAGGCGGCAACTTGGCGGAACGGGAGCCCACAAGTCCTCGCACAATTCGGCTCCGATGCCGACGCCGTCGACATCGAAAATCAGGTCGGTACCGAACGGCACGCGGTTGCCGGCAATATTGACTGTCGCTTCGCCGGCGACTGTCTGCGCCGATGCGAACCAGCGCTTCTCGTAGAACTCGTTGTAGTTGGGCAGGAATGTCTTTGGTACGACGCCGAGAACACGGCCGCGGCGGAGCATCACGGCACAGTTGTACATCCGTCCTTCAAAGATGACGGGAGCGCCTACCACCGCTAAAGCAAGTGATTCGTTGCATTCGTCGAGCAGTCGGCGCAGTCCGCGGTCGACTGCTTCGATGAGCGTCTGTTGGTGAAAAAGGTCGGCGCAGGTGTAGCCCGTAATCGACATCTCGGGGAACACTGCCACGCGAGCGCCGACTGCTGCGGCTTCGTCTGTGAGTATGATGATATTGGTGATGTTGGCGTCGATATCGGCCACCGCTACAGCAGGCGAGCAGGCGGCCACGCGCAAAAATCCGTTATGCATTTTTATCTATGGGTTGTGAATTGAATGGCAAATGTAAGTAAAATCCTCAAAAT
>CALKKU010000180.1 GCA_937995285.1 uncultured Bacteroidales bacterium
TGATGTGGCCGCCGCCGAGAACTGCAAGGCGTTCGACGCCGAAGCGTTCGCGAAGAATTTCCATAGCCCGGGGCAGGTCGATGGCGTCGCTGCCGACGCATATCCATGATATGCCGTTGTCGCGCAGCATGGCGAGATATTCTTCAGACACGAGTTCACTGACGATGCAGATGAGGGGCGTGCCGTCGACTTCGGCCGATGACCAGTGCAGGCGACCGCGAGTGTCGACGGCTATGGTGTAGGCGTCGGAGCGGACAGCCACGTTGACCGACGGTTCGCCGACAGGCTTGTTGACAGCGGGGACAAACGGTTCTTTGTCGGCATGGTAGTGCTCGACGGTGACGCGGCCTTCGAGTTGCGAGGGGCAGTCGAGTTGTTCGAGGGTAGTGTAGTATTCGTCGCCGCTGATTTTGTCGACCATGGAGCAGTCGATGCGGCCGTCGATTGATGCCACCATGTGGCACACGATATAGGGCTTGTTCATAGTGTTGTGATTAATTCGGTTGATTACCGATGCAAAGTTAATAACAACCGCCGTCGCCGCGCATAAACAAATTGCGGAATGATTAACCCGAATTACAGATTATTACCCTTTTCCGTAAGATAATATTTTTGATAGGGGTGGTTTGCTTTGTCGGGATATATAGGCGTCACAAGCCCATCTTGCAATGCAGGACGCAAATATAATTTCAAGAAATTGCTACGGCCTTTTAAGGACAATTCGGTCATAATTTCTTTTACAGAGAGAGTCTTACCCTTTAGGCATTTGATTAATGCTGTGACTTGACCTGTGACTTGACCTGTGACTTGACCTGTAACTTGACCTGCCGGTTTATATCTGAATATAACTTTTACATCGTTGGCGGCTATTAGATATTCCGGTTCGGGTAAGCCTGCACTTTTGCACTCCTGCATCATAAGGCTTATGCCACGTCCCCAGCTCTCAAGTACTTTGCGAATGTATAAAGTGTCTGCGATCAATGGATTGCGTGGCTTTGAACCATGCTCTGATTTGATTCTATTTATATCCCATCCATAAGGAAACGCTCCGGGATTTTCAATTTCGACGCGGTCGTCGTAAATAGCAATTGCTACTGAACCGCTTGTATCGCGGTAATTTCTATGGCAAAGGCTGTTTATGACAGCTTCACGTATCGCTTTATATGGAATTTCCAACTGCTCTTTGCGTTCCAACGTGTCGGTCGTGGCGGATATGGAAAGGTGTTTGAATATAAATGACATTGCGGCATCGAGTAATTTGAACAAGTTGCCGTACTCTCGTTGATTATCAATAAAAACAGTTTTGTCTGTCCCCTTGAAACGAGCAAGTCTTAGTAAATTTTGAGGATAAAGAAGTAATTTCTTTTTGGCGAATAACACAGCAGAGGCATTATTGAGCACACCGTTCTCAAGTAGATTTAATTTTTCGAGAATGGATTGAATATCGTCGCCTGTGGTTTCCGGTAAACGGCCACATTCGACGCCCAAACGTACAGTCTTCAGAATCTCGTTTTCATCCAGGTCTGAAAGTTTTAAATCCGGAGCAGGATAAGTTTCCCAACCGTGTTGAATTTCTTCGCGCTTAATAAGTAGCGCGTTATACCTGTCTTGCGGCATTGTCGTGGTGACGCTTTCAACGCGCATATATGCCCGTCCTTTATAACAGAAAGGACGATATGGGAGCGCTTCATCGACATGTAATGCAATAATTTTCTTGTCGTTGTCGGGTATCGGAATATACGAAATTCTGACTGTGGCAGTCGGTTCCAATCGATTAATCGCTTCTGCGATACTTCGCTTTGTACTGTCTGCCACATCTTGTCCTGTAATTTGCCCGGCATCGGTGATGCCGAAAAGAACTGTACCTCCTTTGCCGTTCAGAAACGCGCACAGAGTTTCCATTCCGCGTTCGAGCTGACCTGTTGTTGTCTTGAACTCGACGGAGTCGGATTCAAAATCGGTTATTAATTTGGATATGTCGTCGATTGTTTGTAATTCCATTTGGCAAATTTCAGTATTATCGACACAAAAGTACAAAAAAAAGTCATATCTTTGTGTGGCGAATGAATAATCGATTTATAAACAACTATAATCATTTACGACAACTATGAAAGCATTATCGCGACTGATATTCGCGGGGGCGGCGTTGGTGAGCGGCATCGTGGTGATGTCGGCTCAGCACATTGCCGTGCTGAGCGATATTCACATCACGCCCGGCAACGCTTCGGAGCCTTATCTGAAAGAGGCTGTGAAGGAAATCAATGCGGCCGACTACGACTTTGTAATCATGGCCGGTGACCTGAGCAATGAAGGCTCGGATGTGGAACTGACCAACGTGAAGTCGATTCTCGACCAAATCACGCATCCGCTTTATGTGATTCCGGGCAATCATGAGACTACGTGGAGCCAAAGTGCCACGAAGACGTTCTTCGACCTGTGGGGCAACGACCGCTTCGTGACCGAGGTGGATTCGATGGTAATCGTGGGCATCGGCTGCGGCCCGTATATGAAGATGGGCGACGGCCATATAAAGCAGGAAGATCTGCATTGGCTGCGTGCCACGCTCGAAAGCCGCGTGACACCGGGCAAGCGTGTGCTGTCGATCAATCACTATCCTCTGAAGGACGATCTCGACAACTACACGGAGTATGTGAACTTGCTGTCGCAGTATCCCGTGGTGGCTCACCTCAACGGTCACTATCACCGCTGGATCGACTACAAGGGCGGTGACATTCCCGCTGCTATGGTTCGCGCGCTCGATATGGGCGGCGGCAACTACGGCTACACCATCGTGGACATCGACAAGAACTGGGTGCACATCTACGACAAGGAAATCGGCCAAGCACCCAAACCGATGTTCGCCTACGCCATAAATCTGAAACACGAGCCGGTGGAAGAACCTGTCCGCGCATGGACTTCGCCCGAAGGATATGAGGTGGAAAAGGTGTGGACCGACAGCGCATCGGTGTTCACCCGCCTGGCGTTTGACAACAATAACATTTACTTCGGTAACTCGCTCGGCTATGCCAAGGCCGTGTCGAAGGCTTCGCACGAGCAGCAGTGGGCAATTCCGACCGGTGCATCGCTGTTCTCGCGTGCCGTGGCTCTGAAGAAAGGCCGCGTGGCTGTGCCGACGGCCACGGGCTTGGCTATCGTGGACGGCGCGACGGGTCGCCAACGTTCGTTCCTGCAATCGAAGGAAGGTCCGTATGTGGCCGACGGTGTGCTGACTGATGCCGGATGGCTGCAGGGCGGCTATAAGCGTATTGAATTGCGTAATGCCACGTCGGGCAAACTGATATGGTCGTATGATTCGATTTTCAACTACTGCCAGGCTGCACCCGCCGTCGACGGCAATGATGTGGTGTTCGGTGCGTGGGACACCAATCTGCGCTGTCTTGACCTTCGCACCGGTCGCCTGAAATGGGTGTGGAACAACGGTCGCTCGGCCAATATGCTCGGACCGGGCAACGTGGTGCCGGTAATTGCCGGCGAGCGCGTGTATGTAGTTGCTCCCGACCGATATATGACTGCAATTGACCGTGCAACGGGTCGTCAACTGTGGCGCAACAACGATCATCGCTATCGTGAATCGCTCGGCCACAGCGAAGACTTCACTCGTATCTATTCAAAAACTATGGACGGCGAACTGGTGGCAATCGATGCCACGGTGCCCGACTTCAAGGAGTTGTGGACTGTCGATATGGGGCTCGGCTACGAACACGCTCCGTGTATCGTGCTCGAACGCGACGGTGTGGTATATGCCGGCTCGCGTCGCGGCATCGTCACTGCTGTTGATCCGGTGGCTCAAAAGGTGCTGTGGAGCCTGCCTCTCGGCGTGAGCGAAGTCAACGGTATCGACCTTGATGAAACGACAGGAGATATTTATGTATCGCTGATCGAAGGCACGATTTTCCGCATTCATCGCAAGTAGATGATGCACCATTGTAACATGGAAAAGAATGGCTCGGCTGACGTCGAGCCATTCTTGTTTTGTTGAAGAAAACGGGGCGTTTGTTGAAATTTTTTGGAATTTATGTGGATGTTGTGTACATTTGCTACTGAAAAAGCATAAGATCGTTAAAGGATTAATTTAATACGTATAAAAAATGAAAAGGTTGTTATTACTAACCGCGGCTGCGCTATCGATGGCGATAGCAAAGGCCGACACCTATTCCCAACTGACGTTTCAGTCGGCTGACGGTTCGACGTTGTCGGTGGGTGTAGAGGCACTGACTATGACTTTCTCGGACGGCAAACTCTTGGTGAGCAATGCCACGGAAAGCCATGAACTCACTGTGGCAGATCTTGCGAGTATGTACTTTTCGGATCCGGCCGGCGTGGCTGACGTAGCAACGGACGCAATCGCAGGTCCGGTGCAGGTCTACAGTATCGACGGTATCAACCTCGGCACGTATGCCGATGTGGAAGAATTTACCTCGCAGGCAGCGAAAGGATTGTATATCGTGACCGGTAACGGCAAAACCATTAAGATCGCAGTGAAATGAAGAAGATATTGACAACTATCATACTGTCGGGCGCTGCGGCTATGGCTGCCAATGCTCAGACACTCAATGTGGTGACGGGTGCGGTGACATACGCATTCCCGGCAGCCGATGCCGGTACCATGACCTACGAAGGCGGAACGGCTCTGACGATTCTCGGCAAGACGTTCGGCACCGGCGACGTGACTAAAATGTATGTAGACCAAAGCGAGGTTGAAAACAATACGGTAAATGTGGTGTATGACGGTACGACGGCAACTGTGGTCGTAGCCGGCAACATTGCTCAGTATGTGACGCCGACGGTGAGCGGAGCTCATGTGTCGATAGTGCAAAGCAGCGATGTAAGCGACGAAACTTGCGGCGAAATCACATATGTGCTTACCGGCTCATCGACCGACGGCGAGTTCACTATGGAAGGCTCTTACAAGGCTTCGCTTGAACTCACGGGCCTGACGCTGACCAACCCCTCTGGCGCTCCGCTCAACATTCAGGACGGCAAGCGCATAAGCCTCAGCGTGAAGAAAGGCACGGTGAATACTCTTACCGACTCGGCCGACGGCAGTCAGAAGGGCTGCCTTGTATGCAAAGGCCATCTCGAACTCAAGGGTAAAGGTACTCTCAATGTATACGGCAACACCGCTCACGGCATCTATGCCAAGGAGTATGTGGAGATGAAGAACTGCACGGTCAATGTTCTGTCGGCCGTGAAGGACGGTCTGAACTGCAATCAGTACTTCCTGATGGAGAGCGGCGAACTGAACATCTCGGGCGTGGCCGACGACGGCTTGCAGGTGTCGTTCAAGGACGATACCGATCGCGAGGCTGAAGATACGGGCACAATCACCATTGCCGGCGGCACAATCAATGTGGCTGTGACCGGTACGGCTGTCAAGGGCCTGAAGGCCGACGGTAATATCGTGGTCACCGACGGCGCAATAACAGTGACCACGTCGGGCGGCGGCAAATGGGATTCGGATGCATCGAAGACCAAGGCATCGTCGGGCCTCAGCGCCGACGGCTATGTGCAGATCGACGGCGGTACGCTGAACCTTACCAGCAGCGGCAGCGGCGGCAAGGGCATCAATTGCGACGGCGCACTGACTATCAACGGCGGCGACATCACTATCAGCACCACCGGCGGTATGTATGCCTATGTCAACGGCACGGAGTACACCAATTATACCGGTAATACCGACCGCCTCGACAGCGACCAGAAGTCGTCGCCCAAGGGCGTGAAGGCCGACGGCGACGTGGTGATCAACGGCGGCAACATCAATGTGACGACGACCGGCAACGGTGCCGAGGGCATTGAAAGCAAGGCCACGCTGACTATCAACGACGGTACGATTCTGATCAATGCTTACGACGATGCCATCAATTCGTCGAGCCACATGTATATCAACGGCGGTGACATCACCGTGGTGGCTTCGGGTAACGACGGTCTCGACTCGAACGGCAATATGTATATCAACGGCGGTGTCATCAAGGCTTTCGGCACGTCAGCACCGGAGTGCGGTATCGACGCCAATGAAGAGGAAGGTTACACCGTAATCTTCACCGGCGGCACATTGCTCGCCGTAGGCGGCGGCAATTCGGTGCCGAGCAGTTCGTCGGGTTCGACACAGCCCTACGTGAGCGGCAGCATGTCGGTGACGGCTGATTCGGAAATCACGCTCAAAAGCGGTGATACGGTATTGGCATCGTTCACCGTACCGAGCACTTACAAATCGTCGGGTAACGGCGGTCGTCCGGCTCCCGGCGGCGGCCCCGGCGGTCAAGGTGGAGGTCCCGGCGGCCAGGGCGGCAGCTCGGTGCTCATCACTTGCGCCGGCCTCACCACAGGCAGCAGTTATACAATGACAAGCGGCACCACTTCATCGACTGTTACGGCAGTCCTTACGGGCAGTAGCAGCGGTGGCGGTCGCCCGTGGTAATGATAGAAATGGTAAAAGATAAGATAAATGTGAAATGAGATTAAGAGATTAACAGATGGATTTTAAGTCAAAGTAAGCACTAATGTGCTGAAAGTGAATGGTGCGACGCGATGTCGCGCCATTCATATTTTTAACTCTTACGCAATTTATAACTGACAGATAATAATTTGCACGGTGGAAACGTTAACAAGAAAGGCCTCGTGCCTTTATGGCAAGAATTATATGGTAGCCGGACAGAAGAAAAATGAAACGATACTGTACTTGGTGCTGTGGACGGTAATGTACCTGGCACCGATGCTGTCGATGTATGCCGAGGCGGCTGCATCGCCCGAATTGTCGTTCGACTGGGACGGCGTTCGGGGGGCATGGTCGTTGCTGACGATGTTCTGTGCGGCATTTTGGATTCACAACCTGATAATAGCGCCGCTGTTGGTATATCGCAGCCGTCCGTGGCTGTATGCGGCGTTGGTGGCCGGACTGGCGGCGGCATTTATGTGCTATCAGGTGAATGTGAGGCCGCCGAGGCCCGAGGATATGCCTGTGCCTCCCGAACTGCGCGGCGTGGAGCATCGTCCGCCGCATATGCAGCATTCGCCGGTGCCGATGCATCGTCCGCCGCATCACAAGGAACCTCCGCGGGCGTTCGGCGGTAAGGATTCGGTGGCGTTTATCATTATGGCTCTGCTGTTGGGGCTGAACGTCGGCGCGAAGTACTATTTCAAGTCGGCAGGCGATCGCAAGCGTATGCAGGCGTTGGAGCGCGACAATCTGAACACGCAATTGGAATATCTGAAGTATCAGATCAATCCGCATTTGTTCATGAACACGCTCAATAACATTCATGCCCTCGTGCTTATCGACCCCGAGCAAGCCAATGTGATGATTGAGACGCTGTCGCGGCTGATGCGCTATGTGCTTTATGACGGCAATCATGCGATGGCTTCGCTGCAAAAGGAGATTGAGTTTATGAATAATTTCATAGACTTGATGCGCGTGCGCTACACGGAGAAGGTGAAAATTTCGGTCGACTTCCCGACTGTGGTGCGCGACGTGCAGGTGCCGTCACTGCTGTTTGTGACGTTTATTGAGAATGCGTTCAAGCACGGTGTGAGCTACGAGAGCGATTCGTATGTTGATGTCAAGGTGTCGGTGAATGATGCCGATGTGCTGTTTGAGTGTCGCAACAGTTGTCACAAGTTTGCCGACCACGACCGCGAGCACGGCGGGGTGGGGCTGGCAAATGCCCGCAAGCGCCTCGACTTGATATATGGCCGCGATTACAGGCTGTCGATCGAGCAGTCGGTCAGCGAGTACCGTGTGACCCTGAGATTACCCGTATCATCAAAATACAGTAAAAATCCGTCTGAAAAATGATTAAGTGTGTAGCAATAGATGATGAGCCGTTGGCTCTGAAGCAATTGGAGTATTATCTCGCAAAGGTGCCGTATTTCGATCTCGCGGCTTCGTGCCGGAGTGCCATGGAAGCGATGCGGCTGCTCGACGAGCAGCCGGTGGATGTGATGTTTATCGACATCAATATGCCCGATCTCAACGGGTTGGAGTTTGTACGTTCGCTGGCCAATCCGCCGATGATTGTGTTCACGACGGCTTATCAGGAGTATGCTCTCGACGGCTACAAGGTGAATGCGGTGGATTATCTGCTGAAGCCGTTCGGAATGAGCGATGTGCTGCGTGCGGCGGCCAAGGTGAAGGAACGCTATGAATTGTTGCACGCAGCCGAGGCACAATCACCGGTTGCGGCACGGACTGATGACGACGGATCGATATTTCTGAAGGTCGACCACAAGGTGGTGCGGGTGAATATCGGCGACATTGTCTATGTGGAAGGCTGCGCGGAATATCTGCGCATATTCCTGCGCGGACAGTCGGCGCCGTTGGTGGTGTATATGAGTATGAAGAAGATTGAGGAGCGTTTGCAGCCGCACGGCTTCATGCGTGTGCACAAGTCGTATGTGGTGGCGCTCGGAGCGATTACGGAGGTAGGTAAAGGCCGCCTCACGCTCGACGGGGAAATACAAATCCCGATAGGGGACAGCTATCGGGATGGTGTCGGCGAGTATGTCGCCGCGAAGTTGCTTGGTAAATAAATCAGAAGAAGTAGCCTACGCGCACTGCCCAATGGCGGTTGCGTGCCGAGAAGTCATCGAGGAGATGTGTCTTCAGGGCGTAGGTCATACCCCAGGTGTATGAGCCGCTCACTTGCCAACGGCGGAAGAGTTCGACGCCGACGCCGCAGGTGAGGCCGAGTTCGCCGCCGGCGAAGTCGATGGCGTCGCAATGGCTGTGTGCGGCAAGGATGGTGAAGTCGGGACCGCCGTAGACGAACGGCGCGAGCTTCTCTTCAAAGCCGTTCATACGTGTCCATTTGAAGCGGAGGTGGAGCGGTATCTGAATGTAATGCAGGTAGACGCGCTCGTTGCCGTAGCCGTCGGTGGCCCAAACGGTCTTTTCGCCAAGGTTGACTTTGGCGCCGAGTTGGTTGTAGAGCAGGCCGAGGTCGATACCGAAGCCGATGCCGGGGAACATCATTTCGCCCTGGATGCCGGCCGTGTAGCCTGCAACGGTGGACACGCCCACAAGATCTTGCTTGAAGTTGAGGGTGGATATGTTGGCGCCGGCGATGGCGGAGTATCTGAACTGTGCGGCCGAGCGTGTCGGCACGGCGATGGCTATGAGAGCCAATAATGTCAGTGCGATGAGCTTTTTCATAACAAGGGTCAATTTCTCCGGCAAAGTTACGAAAAATTTTTAAGTCGGTGTGGGGAGTGAAGTCG
>CALKKU010000181.1 GCA_937995285.1 uncultured Bacteroidales bacterium
TGAGGGTTGTGAGTTGTTCATAGCGGTAAGTATTAAAGAGGTTTTGTTTCACACTGCAAAGTTACAACCGCCGCAAGCCCGCGCCCCCGGATTTTGGTCATCACGACCAATTTTTCATGATTATAACAACGCAGGCGCGCCGCGATTTGCGGTGCGCCTGCACATAATATTATTTTACGATCTTACTTCTCGGCGAGGAGGTTGTCGAGGGTGGCGGTGAGGGCGTCGCGGTCGAGGTGCTGACCGATGAATACGAGTTTCACCATGCGGTCGCCGACTTCGGGATCCCAGTCGCGGGCGATGGTCGGATCGTTGGCCATCATCTCTTTGAGCTGATCTTCGGGAGCGGTGGCAAACCACAGTCCGGCTTCGGAGACCTTCTTCTGCGTGCCTGCCTGCTCGAAGATATACGACATATCGCGGTTCTGATCGAAGTAGACGATACCCTTGGCACGTATGATGTTCTTGGGCCAATGCTTACCCACCCAGTAGTCGAACTTGTTGAGGTCGAGCGGGCGACGGCGGTAGTAGACCATTGTCTGAATGCCGTACTCCTCGGCTTCGCCTTCGTCATCGTCGTGGTGATGATGGTGATGATGTTCGTGACCGTGTTCATCTTCGTCATGATCATCATGGTCGTGATGATGTTCGTCGTGATCGTCATCATCATCGTCATCGTGGCCTTCCACTTCGCGAATCCAAGTGGCCGAGGTAGCCACATCGTCGTAGTCGAATGTGCCGGTGTTGATGAGCGCGTCGAGGTCGACGTCGGCATAGTCGCAGTCGATGATGCGCGCCTTGGGCTGGATGGCGCGGATGACGCCGCGGATGTGAGCGGCCTGCGCGGCGGTGACTTCCGAAATCTTGTTGAGCAGGATGATGTTGCAGAACTCAATCTGCTGGATGACGAGGTTTTCGAGATCTTCGTCGTCGATATTCTCGCGCTGCAGAGCGCTGCCGTCGCCAAACTCGGCACTCATACGCAGGGCATCGACCACGGTGACGATGCAGTCGAGCTGCGGAATGACGGTATTTGCCGAGCCTGCGAGCATTCGCGGAATCATGCAGATGCTCTGAGCGATAGGCTCGGGCTCGCAGATGCCGCTGGCTTCGATGACGATGTAGTCGAACTTATGTGATTCGGCTATATCGGTCAGTTGCTTGATGAGGTCCATCTTCAGGGTGCAGCAGATGCAGCCGTTCTGGAGGGCGACAAGGTCGTCCTGTCCGGCGCCGCCTACGATGCCACCCTTCTGGATGAGCGATGCGTCGATGTTCACTTCGCCGATGTCGTTGACTATGACGGCAAACTTGATGCCGCGGCGATTGGTGAGAATACGATTAAGCAATGTGGTCTTGCCACTGCCGAGATAACCCGTAAGAAGCAGTACGGGAATTGTACTTTTCTTAGTCATGATGTTATTGCGATTAGTTCATCACATTAGTGTGAGTATCAGCGCTTGGGCTGCCACCACTCGCAGGAACATGGTGAGAGGATATACTGTAGAGTATGCCACGGCCGGAGCATCGTTGCCCGTAGAGTTGTTGGCATAGGCGAGTGCCGGGGGATCGGTGTAGCCGCCCGAGAACAGACCCATGATTGTGAGCAGGTTGGTGCGGTCGTGACCGCGGGCGATAAGGCCCACGACGAGCAGAGGAACGATGGTGATGACGAAGCCCCAGATTACCCACCACATACCGGTCTCGTTGAACACGGCCGAGGCGAAGTCCTTGCCGGCGGCGATACCGACCGAAGCGAGGAAGAGGCATATACCCAACTCGCGCAGCAACAGCGAGGCCGACGAGGAGGTGTAGGTGATGAGTTTGAACTTGTAGCCGAAACGGCTCAACAAGATTGCCACAACCAAAGGACCGCCGGCCAAACCGAGTTTCATACCGAAGCCAAGGTTGATCGAGCCGAGGATGATACCGAAGATGATACCGACGAAGATGGTGATGAGGTTGGGCTGGTTGAGACGCTTCATCGAGTTGCCGAGGCGAGCGGCAAGACGTTCGATGTCGTCGAGGTCGCCTACAACTGTAATGCGGTCGCCCATCTGCAGGCGCAGGTTGGGAGCGGCAAGAAGGTCGACACCGGCACGATTGACGCGGGTGGCGTTAAGGCGATAACCGTTGTGGAGGCGCAATGAACCGAGCGACACGCCGTTGAACTCGCTCTTGGTGACAAGGATGCGGCGCGAGTAGACAGGAGTGTGAGTTGCTTCCCAGTCCATTTCCACTTCGGCGCCGAGCACGGCGTGGAAGCGGTCGGCATCCTGACTTGAGCAGACGATAAGCAGAGTGTCGTCGACGTGGATTTCAGTTGTCGACTTGGGTATGATGATTTCACCGGTGGAGGTCATCATTCGCGACACCACGAAGTTGCATTGAATCACATCGTGGAGCGACAGCAACGTGTGGCCGTCGACGAGTTTGTTGGTGACTTTCACCGAAAGGATATAAGGCTTGAGCTGAGAATCTTCGTGCTCTGCCTCGATTTCCTTGATTTCTTTCTCTGTATTGATTTTGAAGACACCCTTGATGATGAGCATTGCAGCGATGATGCCGATGACACCGAGGGGATAAGCTGCCGCATAGCCCTGAGCCATCAGGTTGGCTTCCTCGGCGCTCTGTGTGATCTGCGACACAGTCTGCTGTGCGGCCGCAAGGCCCGGAGTGTTAGTGACGGCACCGCTCATCACACCGACAAGGGCGCTGATGTCGTTGACATTGCCGAAGAAGTAGATGCAAAGCACTATCACCACGTTGAGCGCAATAGCCAAGACTGCCAAGGCGTTGAGTCGCATACCGCCCTTCTTGAACGACGAGAAGAAGCCGGGGCCGACTTGCAAACCGATAGCGAAGATGAAAAGAATCAGGCCGAATTCTCGCACGAATTTGAGAATGTTTCCGTCGACCTGATAACCGAAGTGTCCCATCAGAATGCCCACGAAGAGCACGAAGGTGACACCCAACGACACACCGGCAACCTTAATCTTACCGATGTAGATGCCCGCCGCGATAACAAACGAGTACAACACCAACGTTGATGCTATAGACGTGCTACCCGGCGCCAAAAGTTCTGTTATCCAATCCATTACCTTATTGTAAACTCAAGAGGAACGTCCTCTTTATAAATCGGGTGCAAAGTTACGAATTATTCCGCTAACGGCAAAACGCAAAAGCCCGAGGGGCGGCGACTTAGTGCGCTTCGAGCCAGTTGTGGCCGGTGCCGCACGACACTTCGAGGGTGACACGGCCGCTGTATGCAGCTTCCATTTCGGTGACGACGATGGAGCGCAAGCGATCGAGCTCGGCGGGGACGACATCGAAGATAAGTTCATCGTGCACCTGCATCAGCATACGCGATTTCAGGTCTTCTTCGCGCATACGGCGGTCGACGGCTATCATAGCTATCTTGATGATGTCGGCGGCGGAGCCTTGGAGCGGCGCATTGATGGCATTGCGCTCGGCATATCCGCGCAGGGCGGCGTTACGCGAGGCTATGTCGGGCAAGAAGCGCTTGCGGCCGTGAATGGTGGTCACGTAGCCGTCGCGGCGTGCTCGTTCGATGACCTCGTCCATGTATTGCTTGATGCGAGGATAGGTAGCCATATAGTTTTCAATCAACGACTTTGCTTCGCCGCGCGGTATACCGAGGCGCTCGGCAAGTCCGAAGGCCGATATGCCGTAGATGATGCCGAAATTGGCAGTCTTGGCGGCACGGCGCTGGGCGTCGGTGACTTCGTCGAGCGATTCGTGGAATATGCGAGCGGCGGTGGCGCGGTGGATGTCGTGGCCGGCATTGAAGGCGGCTATCATCTCGGGGTCGCCGCTGATGTCTGCGATTAGGCGAAGTTCAATCTGCGAGTAGTCGGCCGAAAGGATTATGTTGCCCTCGTCGGCGACGAAGGCTCGGCGGATTTCGCGGCCGTCGTCGGTGCGGACGGGGATGTTCTGCAAATTGGGATTGGTCGACGACAGGCGGCCTGTGGCCGTAACGGTCTGATTGAATGTGGTATGGATGCGTCCCGTTGCCTTGTTGATGAGTGCGGGAAGCGCGTCGACGTAGGTGGCGAGGAGTTTGCGCAAGCCGCGGATATCGAGGATGAGGCGAACGACGGGCTGCGTGCGTGCATATTTTTCGAGCACTTCCTCGGTGGTGGACCATGCTCCACGCTTTGTGCGCTTGGCATCGGGATCGATTTTCAGGCGCTCGAACAGCACCTGGCCGACCTGTGCGGGCGAATTGACATTGAACGGCGTGCCGGCAAGTTCGTAGGCCTCGGCTTCGAGAGCGGCAAGGCGCTCGGAGAGGCGACGCGACTGCTCGGCGAGAACGGCGGGGTCTATGCGAACGCCGGTGAGTTCCATACGCGCGAGCACGGGGATGAGCGGCGCTTCGATAGTGTCGTAGAGTGTGGTAAGGTCGGCCTCGGCAAGTTGCTTCTGCAACAGCGGCACAAGGGCGGCAACGACAGCGGCGCGTTCGCCGAGATGCGAGGCGGCTTGGTCTACGTCGGTGAATATCTGTTTTTTACGCTCGGTGGCCGAGAGCTCGTAATCGTCGGTGCGATAAGCGAGCATGCCGTAGGCGAGCACCGACAGGTCGTGTGTCATCTCCGGAGCAAGGAGGTAGTGTGCCACGGTGGTGTCGTAGTAAGGTGCTGTCCAGTCGACGCCGTGGCAGCGGAGGACGACCATGACACGCTTCACATCGTGGCAGGCGATGGTGAGAGCCGATGAGGCAAACATCGGCGCGAGTGCTGTGAGCAATTCGCGGCGCTCGTGCTCGAAAGCCGGCATCGGGAAGTAGACTACCCTACCCTCGGCAGCCACGGCAAGGCCTTGCAGCGGAGCTGTCATAGCCTCGTCGCCGGGGGCGTCGAGGGCCACTGCGGCCGAAGTGCAGCCGGCGAGCGATGCCACAAAGTCGGCTGCGGCGGCCGGTGTGTCGAGGACTTCGACAGCGGGCTTTTTGAAATCGGAAGCCTCCGAGGGCTCGGAGTTCTCTGAGTACTCCGAGGACTCCGAAAGCTGCGGCAGCTTGGCTGCCATCGTGCGAAATTCGAGTTCGGAGTAGATAGCGGCAAGGCGTGCCGTATCGGGTTCTTTGCGAATCAGATCGTCGGGGGCTATGTCGAGCGGCACGTCGGTCTTGATGGTGACAAGAAATTTGGAGAAGCGTATCTGCTCGGCATTGGTCTCCACTTTGGTGCGGAGAGCGCCTTTGAGTTGGTCGACATTGGCGAGCAAGCCCTCGACCGAGCCCCATTGCGCGATGAGTTTGGCCGCAGTTTTTTCGCCCACCCCGGGGCAGCCGGGGACATTGTCGGAGGCATCGCCTTCGAGGGCAAGGAGGTCGATGACCTGTGTCGGCGATTCGATGCCGTAGCGTTCGCACACCTGCTGCGGGCCGCGAATCTCAAAGCCTTTGCCGCCAAGCGCCGGACGGTACATATATATATTGTCGGTGACCAACTGGCCGTAGTCCTTGTCGGGGGTCATCATGTAGGTGGTGAAGCCGGCGGCCTCGGCACGGCGAGCGAGTGTGCCCACCACGTCGTCGGCCTCGAAGCCGGGGCGCTCAATGACAGGAATATTCATCGCCGACAGAATGTCTTTGATGTATGGAATAGCGTTGGTTATATCTTCGGGCTGCTTGTCGCGCTGCGCCTTGTACTCGGGATAGGCGTCGTGGCGGAAGGTGTGGCCGCCGACAGGGTCGAAGCACACGGCGATGTGTGTCGGGGCTTCCTTGCGCAGCACGTCGTCGAGTGTGTTGCAGAAGCCGAATATCGCCGAGGTGTTGAAGCCTTTGGAGGTGACGCGCGGCGAACGCATCATAGCGTAATAAGCCCTGTAAATCAGAGCATATGCATCGAGAAGAAATAACTTTTTTTCCATAACATTAATCAGATTGCGGCGAGTTCGGCACCGATTTTTCGCAATTCGCCGACTATAACATCCGTACGCTCTTTCGACGGTTTCTTGCCGCCACTTACATATTGAGCCATAAGGCTCTGACTTATACCAAGTCGACGTGCGAGCGCCGATACATTGATTTCAGGATGAGCCAAAAACAGGTGATACAACGGATTGCGGTGCTTCTCCTGAAAGAAATTATCGAAAGCCAAGTCCTCGTCCAACTGTGGCCAGTGAATGCCGAATGCATCACTTACATAATCCTCCAACGCTTCGCGCGGAGCATTGCGCAGCCGTGCGTAATCGGAAAACAGTTCTTTCGCTTCGCGTCCGTCAGCCGTCATTATATGAACGGCATCATCTGTAAGCCATATTTTCGATATTTCCATGATTTTCAATTTTTATTATTGAAAAACTCGTTCCATCGCTGTGCGAAGAGATCCTTATTTTCTTCAATAACAGCCTCAGCTATTTTCAGTTCACTTTTCGACAGACCCTGATTTTCGACTAATTCCACAGGATCGAGCGTAAATTTAGCCTTTGCGGCGATATTACCTTGACCTTTAACGACGTGAACATGAAGTGGTTCGTGGTCATTTGAGAAAAACAGGAAGCGCAGTCCGAATAATCTTAGAAGTTCAGGCATCTGTGATTGTATTCTAATTTTATAACGCAAATTTAGGTAATAAAATTACAACCTACAACAGTTTATTTATTTCTTGCGAAATCGTAGGCGATGAAGCGGGCGACGGCGTCGTCGGTGTTGGCGCCGATGATGATGTCGGCCTCGGCTTTGGTTTCGGGCAGCGCGTTGCTTACGGCCACGGCCACGTCGGCAATGCGCAGCAGGGGTATGTCGTTGAGGTTGTCGCCGAAGGCCACGACGCGGTCGACACCGAGGCACTCGGCGAGTTGGCGGGCGCGATTGGCCTTGGACACGCCGCCGGCGAAGACTTCGAGCAGCCACATATCTTCGTTGTAAGTATCTTTGTAGTAGGACACATAGCACGATGTCGAGGCCGACAGACGCTCGGCCACGGAAACTATTCCTTCGCGCGGCCCCATGGCGAATGCCAGCACCATTCGAGAGAGTTGCGCTTCGGGTGCGGACGTGGAGAGGTGAAATTTCTTCAGCAACAAACCGGTGCGCTGCGCCACAAAGGCGGCTTCGGCCGGGTTGAGATTAGCGGCGGCATGGTAGACTTCGAGCGACGACTCGTCGTGCAGACAGTAGCAGAACGGGCTGATGCCGCTGCCGTCGAAGCCGTTTATGACAGCACGAGCCTCATCGGGCTCAAGGATCGAGATGTCATCAAAGCGACCGGCACGGGTATTCCACAAGGCGGCGCCGGTCATTACGACAAGATCTGTCGAGGTGTAGACATCGGCCAACAGCGGCACGACTGTGGCCGGAGTGCGGGCCGTGGCCACGGAGATGAGTGCTCCGCGGCGCGAAAGGTCGGAGAGAATGGCGGCCGAGCGGGGCGACACGTGAGCGGTGTCGTCGAGCAACGTGCCGTCGAGGTCGGTGATATACAGGGTTTTCATCAATTATCCGTTTTGCAAACAAGGGCGGTGGCCTGAGCGGCAATGCCTTCGGCACGACCGGTGAAGCCGAGGCGCTCGGTGGTGGTTGCCTTCACCGACACGCAATCGATGTCGATGCCGAGGTCGGCGGCGACGTTGGCACGCATAGCCTGAATATGCGGCAGCATCTTGGGCTCTTGAGCAATGATGGTGATGTCGACATTGACCGGAGTGAATCCGCGTTCGGCAAGGATGCCGACCACGGCACGAAGCAGCATGCGCGAATCGGCGCCGCACCAGCGCTCGTCGGTGTCGGGGAAGTGCCGGCCGATGTCGCCTGCGGCAACGGCACCGAGCAAAGCATCGCTCAGGGCATGCAGAGCCACATCGGCATCGGAATGCCCGAGCAGGCCGCGGCTGTGCGGTATGTCGACGCCGCAGATGATGCAACGGCGTCCTTCGACGAGCCGGTGGACGTCGAAACCGTTGCCTATTCTGAAATTGCAGTTCATATATTCGTAAATTATTTAAATCTAATCAATTCAGATACAGAGCCACGATGAAGAACGCCAGCGAATAGGCGCACATCAACACTGATGTAATGCCGAGCAGCGGCGTCAGTGCGGCTCCGCTGCGGCGAGCCATAGCGCGAACGATGAACGTAGCCGCAAGCGGCAGCGACACTGCAACGTAACCGAGCGACGGATGCATCATCCCCCACAGCGGCGCGGTGAGCAAAGCTGCTGCAGTAGTATTTGCAGCATATATACCTCGCATAGCAGGGCGACCGCAGCGCACGGCGAGAGTGAGTTTGCCCACAGCTACATCGTCCTCCACATCGCGATAGTTGTTTATTATCAACACATTGGCCCCGAGCAGACCAACAGCGAGCGACATAGCGAAGACATCGGCGCTCCATTGCAGCATCTGCACGTAGCAGGTGAGATTCACGGGAATGATACCGAAGAAGAACACCACGGCTACTTCACCCCAACCCTTGGTCGACAGCGGATAAGGGCCTGTGGAATAGGCAAAAACGCCGACAGCGATAAGCAACCCCATAGCGATGAGCCACAGACCGCCCCACAGCACGAGCGACAGACCTACGCAGCAAGCGGCTGCAAGAGTAATCAGCGTAGCTATGAGCATGGCTCGCGGGGTTATGTCGCCCTCGGTGACACCGCGACGAGGGCCGGAACGACCGCGGCGGTCACGACCGGCACGATAATCAAAATATTCGTTGGCAAAGTTGGAGGCTATCTGCGCCAATACGGCGAAAACAAGGCACAGCGCCGCAGCCGTCCAATCTACGGCATAGTGAACGACGCACATACCCGTGGCCGCAAATACACCTGCCACCGATACGGGCAGGGTGCGAAGCCGCATGGCTTCTATCCAATGACTGATGCATTTCATATCTGATACAAAGGTAAGAAAATTTCAGGACTTCTTAATTTCTTTTGATTAATGACAAATAATTATTAATTTTGCCAAACAGAGAAATTAAAAATTCATAGCCATAACCGCTAATACATAAACAGCCTAATGTCAACAACCAACACGTCGCTTGCCGCCGGCACGGTGCTTCACAGCCCCGAACGCGACTATACCATCCTGAAGGTACTCGGACAAGGCGGCTTCGGCATCACATACCTGGTCGAAGGCACCGTGAAGGTCGGCAACATCGACGCCCGCGTGAAGTTTGCCGTCAAAGAATATTTCCTGTCAAATCTCTGCGGCCGTCAGAGCGACAGCCTGTCTCTTATACACATCTCCGAGCCC
>CALKKU010000182.1 GCA_937995285.1 uncultured Bacteroidales bacterium
ACACTCATCTGAACGGCCTGGAACACGTCGCGACCGGCAAGGTCAATGGCAGTAGCCATCTTGAATCCGAGCGGAATATTTGCCTTGGCGGCCGACACGAGGGCGTGCACCACACGTTCGGGATTACCTCCGGCAAGGTAGTGGGCTTCAAGGTCGTCGCGGGTAACATCGGACAGACCTGCCTTATGAGCCTCAATGAGTGCGCGGACAATCACCGATGCCGGCACCTGACGAATGCGCATCAGTACCAACTGAACAAGCGAAATGCGCACACCGCTCACCTGCGCCGAAATCCACATGAAGAACGGGCAATAATAGAAGAACACACACAGCACCACCACTGCGGCCGCTGCGATAATGAAGATTGTCATATCCATAGACATGGTATTTTAGAGGGTTTGTTATTTACTTGTTTTTATCTGTTTATCGTCAGCGAGAGAGTTCGAGACGAATTGCCTCATTGGTGTAGTTTGTCTGTGCACGGCGTGCATCGCCAAGTTGGTCTTCAAGATTGAGTATCGACGTGGACAGCGAATGATTGCCTTTGCGATAGTCCTCACGCAATCCTTCAAGTTGCTGCTCCAAGCGGACGACTTTCACACGAGCATCGAGAGCACGCGTCATCGCCGAGCGAGCCTGAGGCGATTTGAAGTCGGACAGAGAACGATATATCGTGCGTGTCGAACCGATCGGCAACGTGAATGTGTTGTCCGCTCCGGACTGTGCCACGGATGCGGCACTGCCATCAGCCACAGCACCGATTCGATCGAGAATCTCTGAATAATCACGTCCGGCCGTGGTAAGCGATATATCATCGAGGCGAGCAAGCGAAACCAAATCGGGGCTGTCGGCATCTACATTTACACGCGTATCGGACGGCACGAATATATATATGGTGACCTTTCCCGGGATGCGATTGCGATCGGTGGCCCACCACCCTGCTCCGGTCGTCTCATCGATTGCAAGCAGATAGTCGTCGTAAGGTGAATTATACGGCATACCGATGTTCTGCGGCTGAAGAAAACCGTCGTCGGAGCGGCGTGTTAGGAATATGTCGTAGCCTCCAAGCGAGCCCTCGCCGTCGTTGGCATAGTATAGTGTAGTACCGTCGGCCATCAGGAACGGAAACTCCGCATTGCCGCCACCGCCAAGGTTGTCGCCGGCGAGCGGCGCGGGATGATCGATGCTACCGTCGTCGAGGATGTCGGCGCCCATCAACACATAGTTGCCTGTCGTATCGGGCTGAGCATAGAGCATCTCGGAATTGTTCTGAGGGATGAATACCACATCGGCATCGTCGATTCGTGCCGTAGAACCACTAACCAACCGGCCGGCCTCTGGCGACAATTTATAAGCCTTGAAAAAATCTTCTGCATCCACAACGATCGAATCTATGACGGCTATGCTCTCCACTCGCGAAAGCATATTTTCCATCAACACAAGGCGCGAACGCTCCGCTTCAACTTCGTCGGGCACTACTGCGTTGCGCTTATTCTTTCGCAGCAGGCGCTCGTAGGTATCGAAGTGATCGTTGGCAGCCTCCACATCGTAATCACTGACAGATTGGCGGGCAAGGAAGAGTGCAGCATCGGCCACACCGCGAGTCTCGGCTGTCGTGAAGTACGGAATGGCTTCATCACTGCGATCAAGAGCCACCAACGTACTGCCGAGCCAATAGTTCACACTGCCGTCGCGCGGAGTGCGACGGTGCAATGCCGTGAGTTTTTCGAGAGCCTGCTGATAGTCTCCTTCATTATAGAGCCGCTTGGCCTCGTCGATAGGAGCGGCCAAACTGACTATAAACAAACTAAGGAATAAGCCTGATATGAATTTTCGCATAATTGTCCTTATAATCGCTCAAAGTTACGAAAATTATCCATAAAATTCTTTATACCAACGGGCGAATTTGCGCAAGCCGTCGCGCAATGTCGTCGAGGGTTTGAATCCGAAGTCGCGTTCGAGTGCCGACGTATCGGCGTATGTCACGGGCA
>CALKKU010000183.1 GCA_937995285.1 uncultured Bacteroidales bacterium
CCGGCGGGGATGATGATGCGACGCATACCGAGTTTTTCGGCTTCGGCGATGCGCTGCTCAATGCGTGCCACAGGTCGGATTTCGCCCGAAAGTCCCACTTCGCCGGTCATACAAGTGTCGTGAGGCAGCGCCACGTCGAAGTTGCTCGACAGGATGGCGCAGATGACCGGAAGATCGAGCGCCGGGTCGTTGACCTTGATGCCGCCGGCAATGTTGAGAAACACGTCCTTGGCGGCGAGTTTGAATCCCACGCGCTTTTCGAGGACGGCAAGCAGCATATTCGTGCGCTTTGAGTCGAAGCCTGTGACGCTGCGCTGCGGCGTGCCGTAGGCGGCGGTGCTGACGAGCGCTTGCACTTCGATAAGGAACGGACGGGCACCGTCGACGGTGACGCCGACGGCAACACCCGACAGGTCAGTGTCGGAGGTGTGGAGTAGCAGTTCCGAGGGGTTGGTGACTTCGCGCAGGCCTTTCTGTCCCATCTCGTAGATGCCGAGTTCGGCGGTGTTGCCGAAGCGGTTCTTTATGGCGCGGAGTATGCGGAACATATATTGGCGGTCGCCCTCAAACTGGAGTACGGCATCGACGATGTGTTCGAGTACCTTGGGCCCGGCGAGCGAGCCGTCCTTGGTGATATGGCCGATGAGCAGTACCGGTACGTCGGTCTCTTTGGCATAGGCGAGCAGACGGGCGGCGCATTCGCGCACCTGGCTGACGCTGCCGGCCGACGAATCGAGTACGTCGGAGGCTATGGTCTGGATAGAGTCGATGACGACGATGCCGGGATTGACAGCGTCGATGTGGTCAAAGATGCGTTCGAGCGACGTCTCGCACACGATGTACATATTGTCGCTGCCGCGTCCGAGGCGGTCGGCGCGCATTTTCAGTTGCATGGCGCTCTCCTCGCCCGAGGCGTAGAGAATGGTCTTGGAGCGAATTGAGAGTAGATTTTGCAGCACGAGAGTCGACTTGCCCACGCCGGGTTCGCCGCCGATGAGCACCATTTCGCCCGGGACGAGGCCTCCGCCGAGCACACGGTTGAGTTCGCCCGAAGGCAACTTGATGCGTGGCATTTCGACGGTGGAAATGGCATTGAGCGGCTTGGCCACTGACTTGCCGCGGCCTGCGACAGGTGATGCCGAGCGTACGGGCGATGTCGCCACGCGCTCTTCGACCATAGTGTTCCATGCGCCGCATTCGGGACAGCGACCGGCCCACTTGGGCGACTCCGCTCCGCAGTCGCTGCAGAACCATGCGCTCTTGTATTTAGTCTTTGCCATAGTGTCGTGCTACGAATTGCGACACGGCGATGGCCGTGGCGGTGGCTACGTTGAGCGATTCGGAAGTAGGGCGGCCGGCGGGGTAGGGCGGAATGAGCAGGCGGCGGTTGACGCAGGCGGCCACGTCGTCGCCGATGCCGCGGCCTTCGTTGCCCATGACGATGACTGCCTCCGACGGCAGGTCGGCGGTGTAGATGTTGTCGCCGTCGAGGAATGTGCCGCAGACGGCGATGCCGTCGAGGCGGCGCAGCATATCGACAAGGTCGCCGTAGATGACTTTCACACGCGATATGGCTCCCATCGTGGCCTGTACGGCTTTGGGATTGAAGCAATCGACCGTATCGACTGACGCAAGGATCGTGGTGATGCCCATCCAGTCGGCGGTGCGCATTATGGTGCCGATGTTGCCGGGATCCTGTATGCGGTCGAGTGCGATGGTGAGGCGGCCACGGAGGTCTTCTGGGCGGAACGGCTCCGGCTCGGGCAACTCGTACACGGCGATGACGTCGGGTGTGAGCGACATCGACGACACTTCGCCGAGCTCGCGGCGGCCGGTGACTATGATTTTATCGTCGCACTTCGTCGGCAGCATATGTGCGGCGAGCCACTGTTCGGTTGCAAGGATGTGTCGGGGCGTGAAGGCCTCGACGGTATCGAGTACGCATTTGGTGCCTTCGGCGGCAAATGCACCGCTGCGCCGACGCCCTTTGGCGTCGGCAAGCGATGATATTTCTTTCATTAATGCACGTGTGAGCACCATAATGTGTGGAGTATATTCAGAATTTATAGCCGGCTTCGGCAATCATTTTCTTGTCCTTTTCGAGCGTTGAGCCGGTGGTGGTGAGCATATCGCCCACGATGCCGCCGTTGATGCCGATGCGCATAAGTTCCACCTGTACTTCGGGGGTGAGACGTGCGCGGCCGCCGGCAAAGCGGAGTTGCATCTTGGGGTGAGCCATACGGAAGATTGCCACGGTGTCGAGGATGTCGTCGTCGCTGATGGCTGCCTGATGTTCAAGCGGCGTGCCCGGGATGGGGCTGAGAATGTTGATGGGAATCGATACGGGATGTGCGCGGCGAAGTTCGATGGCGAACTCGGCGCGTTGGCGGCGGCTTTCGCCCATACCGATGATGCCGCCCGAGCAAACTTCAAAGCCTACTTCGCGAGCGGCGTTGATGGTGGCGAGCTTGTCGTCCCATGAGTGGGTGGTGCAGAGGGTGGGGAAGAAACTGGGAGCAGTCTCAAGGTTGCAGTGGTAGCGGCGTGCGCCGGCATCCCACAGGCGTTGCAGTTGCTCGCGGTTGAGCAGTCCGAGCGATGCGCATGTCGACAGGCCTGTCTCGTTCTTCACCTTTTCGAGCATAGTGGCGATGCGTTCGAGTGCCTGGCCCTTTACCACGCGGCCGCTGGCTACCATGGAGAAACGCTTGATGCCGGCCTTGCTGTGGTGGCGGGCCATTGTCATACATTCTTCTTCGCTCACGAGCGGATACACTTCGCATCCGGTGTGGTAGCGGGCGCTCTGTGCGCACCACTTGCAGTCCTCGGGGCATGCGCCCGAGCGAGCGTTGATGATAGAGCATGAATCGAAGTCGTGTGTGGGCAGTGTGGCCGTCACACGCGCTGCAGCCTCGTGCAGGTCGGCGGAGGGTACTTCGAGCAGCCAATATATATCTTCGGCCGGCAATACTTCACCGGCAATGGCTCGGCTCGTAAGATCTTCGAGCCGAGCCTTAGTGTCTGTTTGGGTCATCTGTTTTTATTGGAAATGATGTTGGAGTTAAATCAAAAATCTGTCATTTCATCGTAGCCGGCGCTTTCGAGCTCTTCGGGTGTGTACTCGTCCGAACCGTAGAAGTCGGCATCGAGATCTTCGACCGAAACGTCCTTGGCTTTGGCAGCCTTGGCATCGAGTTCTTTGTCGAACTGGTCGAGGTCGACCGTCTGTGGCGGTGCCTGACCGATCGACAGCGAGCAAACCGGGTCTTTGAGTGTGCGGCCGGCGATGATGTCGGTCATTTCCATAAACAGAGCGCGGTCGGTCATGTAGTCGAACACGTAGAGCAGTCGCTGGCCTTCGTCGTCGATGAAGTCTTCGAGGACAGCGTCGTCCATCAGCCACGAGTCTTCGTCCGAGTCGAGATCCATATCCTCGTAGGTGATTTCTTTCTCCTTCTCCCAGTTGTCGTCGCAGATGAAGAAAGAATCCATCATCGTCTTCTCGTAACCTACGGAATCGCAGATGGCGTTCTTTAAATCGAGGAACGTAGCCTGCGCGTCGATCTGAATTTCGCGCTTGAAATTGTCAACTCCGTCCGATACTATTCTGAATTTGAATATCATATATTACTTTGGCTTTATATGGTCTGTTTTTGATGTTGCAAAGTAACAAGTATGACGGCAATAATGCAAGTAAAAAATACAAAAAATATCGGAGTGGAGTTTTTTTAACGAATTACCATTCTACCTTGTCGGCAAGGATAACTCCGTCGGCGGCATCTTCAGCTGTGAATGTGCCGGCCTTGTACTGCACACAGAGCATCACGAGCGGGGTTGTGCCGTTGTTGCGGACCGAGCGGCGACCTGCGGGAGCTACGCGTACGACGCTGCCTTCTTCGACGGGGAACACCATGCCGTCGACCTGAAATTCACCGCTGCCCGAGAGGAAGAAGTAGAGCTCTTCGTGGGTCTTGTGGGTGTGGATAAAGCCTGTTTCAGTGTCCGGGGCGAACGATTGGAATGAAAATTCGGCGCCGGTTGTTGCGAGTGCCGCGCCGGCGAATACTTTGCCGGGAATCTTTAAGTCGGGGTCGAGTTGAAGTACATAGTCGCCGAGTGTTGCGAGTGAACCGAGGTTGACGGCGCTGAAGTTGTCGGCCGACGCGAGTGCTTTGATTTCTTTCATAATCAGTAGTGTTTTGGACTGTTTTGTGAATTATCGTTTGTATTGCGTTGATTGCTTTTGATGTTGCAAAGTTACAACGCAAATTATCGCCTGTCAAGAAGTTACAATTTGGATAGTCGGTAACCTTTTTATCGCTTTTGCAGAGAATCAAAGCATTGCGATGATGAAATTTTTTGAAAAAATCAGTCTTTCGCGGGCATTGCAATTTTATGCGTAACTTTGCTGTAGAAATACAAGAATACTATGCTTAGAAAGAAAGACGGGAATTCGATTATAGAGATTTGTCCGGTGCGCAATGTGGTGGCGCGGTTCGGCAACAAATGGGCATTCTTGGTGCTGCTGATACTGAATGAAAACGAGGAGACGCGGTTCAACGAACTGTGTCGTGCTATCCCCGACATATCGTCGCGGGTGCTGTCGTCGACGCTCCGTACGCTCGAAGCCGACGGCCTTATCGACCGCAAGGTCTATGCCGTGGTGCCGCCAAAGGTAGAATATCGCCTTACGGAAGTCGGCCGTTCGCTGATGCCTATAATAAAGAATCTAACCGAATGGGCTGCTGCGAATATGAGCCGTGTTATGGAACATCGCCGTCGCTTCGAGGCTGCGGAAAGCGCTATCGCGCAAGGCTGATGTTCATTGACACGCCGTAGGAAGTGTTGGTCGTCGGATACGACGATGTGGTGACGATGGGCTTGTTGACCTGGTGGTCGAAGTAGGCCGAGAGTGTCACGAGTTTGCTCAGCACGTACGATGCCGTGAAGTTGATATTGAACGAGTTCGTGCCCGAGGTGGGTTGTGATGTGCGTTCTTCGATGCGGCGGATAAGAGCCTGATTGTTTTGAATGCCGAATTCGGCATTGAGAGTAAGGTCGTTGCTGATGCCTTGCTGCGAGCCTTTCATTTTCAGTACGGTGTTGAAGCCTACAATCTTGTAGCCGGCGCCGAACTTGAATCCACGCGAAGTGGCTTCAACCACTTGGCCGGCGGCCGAGTTGAGCGTGAGCGTGCGCTGGTCGCGGTATTCGACATTGAATTGCATTTCATTTTTGAGGGTACAGTTCACGCCGATGAGCGGTGCGAACTTCTCGGTGATAGCCACCGACGAGATGTTGAACGGCGACGACGGAACAGCGTTGCCCGAAAGCTCGTCGAGTGTGTAGCCGAGGCGGTCGCCGTCGACGCTCACCCAATTGAGGTACGACGAGAACGAACCGACCGAGTAGGTACACTGGTAGGCGTGCGAGAGGGTGAACGACTTGAAGATGTTGCGCAGGTTGCCGAGGTTGACAAGTCCGTCGTAGGTGATGCGCCAGTTGGGCAGCACTGCTCCGAACGACGGGAACGGCGACAACCATTGCTTCGACGGATTGCGGCCGGTGTAGGCGGCCACGAATGCCGGGATGAGTACGTCGGACGACGTTTCGCTGATGGTGCCGTTCTCGGGGTTGAACGTTTTGCCGGCTTGCGGCGTGCCCTGGATAAATCCGGCATCGGGATATGTTGTGCCGATGTATTGGCTTTCGATGCGGTTGCGTATCGTGCCGATGTTGTCGACAAACTGATTGAATGCCGCCGACTCATAGTTGTTGGATGAACTTGAGCCGCGCAGTGCGGTGGCAATGGCGCAGCCTGTCATTGTGAACGAACCGGAGTAGGTCGTGGGCATACCCGAGTACATAAACTGTATCTGCGATGTGCGATTGTCGGTGCGGTTGAATGTGAGCTGCACGTTGAAGCCCTTGAAGAGTTCGAACTTGGCCTCGATATTGAGCTCGTTGGTACGCGACCATACGGCCGGCGATGTCTGGCCGTCGTCGGTGATGAGCCAACCGCGGTCGAGAGCCTTGTTGATATAGTCCTGTCCGGCAAAACCGAATGCGAAGTCGAGACCCGGTGACATCGGCCCGTAGGATGTCGACTGGCCGAAGATATTGCCGATTTCGGGCTGGAACAGCGGCAGGGTCATCGAGTGCGATGTGCGGTAGCGCACGGCGATGTTGCGCGGTGACATCACAAAGCGCAGGGCGTATTCGCCGAGGTCGCGCCATATGTTGCGCTCGTCCTTGGTCACTTCGGTGATGATGAATTTAAGTGTCTCGTCGCCGTGGGTGAGCACTTCGATGGTGTTGTTGTCGATCTTGCGTGTCTGCACGGCAAACGGCTTGCCGTCCTTTGTGGTGGCTGTTACTTTCACCTTGGGCACACGCAGGTTGTGCTTGATGACAAGTTGTGCCGAATCGGCCGGCAACTTGTACGAGCGTTCGAACTTCTTTGGCTTGCGCGGTGTAGTCGTTGTTGGACGCTTGTTGGCGAAGCGCTTGTTGATGTCGCGCAGCAGAGGTATCTTGTTGTAGAACGATTCGAAGTTGATGCGACCGTCCATATTCCATGTGGCTTGGTTGGCGATGGTGTTGCCGAGCGACACACCATCTATTGTGGCTCCGCGATCCCAGCGGTAGGTGGCGGTGTAGTTGGCCGAAGCGGTGAGAAAGTCGAGCACGGGAATCTTGGAGAACGGAGCCTTGTACTGTGCCGAGAATGTCTGATTGTAGTTCCACGGCGTACCCATCGACAGAATGCTCTGCCATACGGTGTCTTTCCACTCGCGGTATTTGTCGGGGAAGAGTTGCTTGTTGACCGCGCCGATCGGTTCTTCGATACGTGCCGAAGTGTTGGAATTGAACGAAAGGGTTAGGCTCTTGATGATGTTCCATGTCAGCGACAACTGGCGATCCCACAAGAAGTTCTTGCTCACCGATACCGGGAGTTGGAACATAGCGTCGGTCTCCGAACGTGTCTGCTGCTCGTAGTAGTAGCGCGACATGTTGGTGAGGAACGAGATGTTGTTGGGTAGCCACTGTATTTCCCAATCTTTGAAGAATTTGAGGTTCTTGTTCTTCGTCTTGAGCCAGCCGAAGGGCTTCAGGCCGTGGATATATGGCGAGTAGCTGTAGGCAAACGAACCGCGGTAGTCGTTGGTATGCTCGTATTCGGTGGTGGGGTCTTGCTTGGCCTGCTTGCTGAATGAGAAGTTGAACGTGAAGTTGGCCGGATCCCAGGGCATGGGATTCTTGCTCTGCACGTCGAATTTCAACCCCGAGATTGAGAAGTTCTGAATCGTGGTGCGCTCTATTGCGTAGTTGTTGATGGAGTCGCGCTCCTGCTTGGTGGCGCAGTTGTCGAGGGCGTCGCTCAGCAGTACGTCCTGGTCGAGAGGATTGTAGCGCGGCGAGGTCTGCTCGTTGGAGTACGAGTAGTAGATCGGGGCACGGAGTTTGGCTCCGGCGGGGAAGAATCGGCCGAGGTCGACTTGCACGGCTACGTTGTACTGGTGATAGTCGTCCATACGGCGCTCGTTGAGGCTCTGGTCGACGCTGCCAAAGCCGGCGGTTTCGATGTGTGTGCCGACGTTCACCGTGGCGATGTCCGACATATTGAGCGTGGCGTTGGCCTTGGCTGCCCAGCCGCCGGATTCGTTGAAGTCGGTTACCTTGAGTTCGTTGACCCATACGGTGCCGGCCTTGACGGTCGAGGCGTGGTTGCGGATGCCGATGAGCAGCACGCGCACATCGCTCAGCGACGGGTTGCCGAGGACGGAGATGGTGTTGCGTTCGTTGTCTGGGTCGCGGTCGGAATATACGATGCCGTAGCCCACGCCGGCCTGCTCGTCGCGCTTGGCGGCATTGCGTTGCAATTTGAGGTCGACAAGGCTTTGCAGGTTGAAGTTTAGGAAGTTGTCGAGCGGCCACACGCGTTCGCGATCGGTAGGGCTGTCGTTATAGTGGCCTTCGGGGGTGAGAGTCAGCGGTATCTCGTATTCGTAGTAGTTGTTCTTGACATCAGTACCGAGGCGCACGAAGAGCGACAGGTCGCCCGAGCGCAGGTTGGTGATGTCGTCGATGAGGCTCTCGGCGTGAATCCACATTTGCAGGCGCTTGTAGTTGCGCAAGTCGTGCTGTGTATTGCGATACACGGCTCGTGCGTCGCCGGCTTGGAGCTCGGACACCTTGAGCGACATGGATTGTTCGTTGAGTTGGACAATCTGACTCTGACCCGGGTCGGAGATACGTGTCACACCGGGAGGCAGCACGTAGTTGACAGGAGTGCGACCGGCATTTTCCTCGATGTTGACAACCGAGATGTCGAGCTTGCCTTCGGCGGGTGTGTCGCCTCGGGTGTTGAGGTTGAAGTCGTAGGGACGCCATTCGCCGCGCACGAGTTCGAGGGTGGCGAAGCGAAGGTGGGTCACTTTCTTGAAGCCGGTCATGAAGATACGGGCGAAGCGTACGGTCGAGAAGTCTTTGATAGAGCCCACGGCGCGTTCGTAGTCACTCAAAGGAATTTTGAACTGGTACCACTCGACGGTCTGGTTGGAGTCGTTGTGAGTGTGTACAACCGATACCTGCTTGTCGGTGATGTAGTTTTTGCCCACGACGAGGTCTTCGGGACGAATCGACACGTGGTACTGGAAGTAGCGTTCGTATTCGTTGAGTGTGTTGTCCTGGTTGATATCCTCCACGTCGGGTGTGGCACGCGATGTCTGGTACAACGGGTCGTCGGCATCTTCGGGCGACAGCGAGTTGCCTTCAAGGCCGTTGTAGCGCTTGTAGCGGTCGAGGATGTTGACGCGCTGCTCGTCGTAGTCGTAGCCTCGATAGAAGTGGTAGTTGTCGCCTGCGGGGTCGTTGAGCGGTGAGAACGGGTCGCTCTGCATCGCTTCGATGGTAGCAGGTGACAGGCGCTGGCGCAGGCGGTCGAGGTAGGTGCTATATGAGTCGAAAGTAAATTCGTCGTCGTTCGACAGACCGTCGAGACCGAGGTCCTGAGCCTTGCGAGCGCCGCTGGTGTTGTCGAACGAGTAGGTGAGCGAGTTCTGTGTTGATACGCGTCCCCACACAGTCTCGCGCATATTCTGGAGATTGCCGTCGGCCGGATTGCCGTTCTCATAACTCTTGAGTCCGTCCTTGAGGATGTCTTCCGACACTTCGCCGAAGTTGAAGTAGAGGTCGCCGCCCTCGTAGTTGGGATTGTTCGGGTCGAGGAACGGGTTCATGAGCCAGAACTGTATGTACTCGATGTTGCTCTGCTCGAAGTTGGTGTTGTCCATTCGGCGCATAATGCCGCCCCAACGCTTCTCGGGATTGAGCAGCGAGCCGTCGTCGCTGATGTTGTCGGCATCAAGGTTGTAGGGGCCGCGTTCGGTGGGGTAGAACGAGAGGTTGAGCGTCTGTATGGTCGATGATTCGCCGTAGGTGAGTTCGCGGCCCGGGAAGATTTCGTAGGATGTGACTTCGCGTACGTAGGGATTGGAGAGCTGATCGAGGTCGCTCTTGATGTAACTCGGGGCGAGCGACGAGTTGCGCGATGTGAACATACGGTCGATGAAGTACCAGTTGAGCAAAGCGCGGTTCTTGCCGTAGGCCACGTCGTTGGACAACGCCGCTTCGGGGAAGAGGGCGTCGGCCGACGGATCGTAGGGCGTCGAGGCCAATGTCCACGAGTAGGGCGAACGCAGGTCGATGCCGGTCTGGGTCGATTCGAAGTCGTCGACGTACGATGAGCCTTTGTTCGAACCTGACTTCTGCTGATGCGGGATTAACTGCGCGTATTCGGCCGTGAGGCTCAGTCGCGAAGGCTGTGTGGCCGTGACGGTCGGTATCTTGTTGAGCAGGTTGGTGAGCCACATGAAGTTCTTGTTGTAGCTCAGGTTGAACCCGATCATAGTGTTGTTGACGATTTCATCGCCGATATTGACTTTCTCGGTGAGCGCTCGCTCGGAGAAGTGCATCACGGTGGCTCCTACATTGAGGTCGCGCGAGAACTGGTACTGCATATCAAGTCCGAGCAGTGTCTTGCGCTGCATGGAGAACATCGATTGGTTTTCGAGCGACACGCTGATATTCTGCCCCGAGTCGATAATCGATTGGTTGGTGATGGTGACGATGCCCATCGCATAGTCGACGGTGTAGTCGGAGTTCTCTGTGAGGGTGACGCCGCCGGCGGTGACGACAACCGATCCGCGCGGCACGTTCATGGCGTTCAAACGGATCTGAGAGCCGGATGAAGCCTGATATTCACCGGTGAGGACAAACTTGTTCTTGTCGGCAAACTGACGAGCCACAGTAAGTGTGGAGTCGTACAGCTCCTGGTAGACGTATTGGTCGGCGATGGCGTCGTTGTTGATTTTCGAGCGCAGGTGGCTGCCGAAAGGCTCGGCCACCGGGAAGATAATCTTGCCTTGCGACGGCAGTATGGTGTATCCTTCGATGTAGTCGAAGAATCCGTCGGGATTGGATTCCTGATTGGAGTCGATGCGGTCGAGGTTCATCACCTGCAACAGCGACTTGTCGTTAAGCCCCGGAACGGGCAGATAATTAATCTGCGTGCCGGTGGTGTCGCTGAGATACTTGATATTGAGCTTGAAGTTGCTCTTCTGAATCTGATAGCCGCCGATCGAGTAGACGTTCTTCATCATCAGTTTCCACATCGGTTCGGCAGTCGAAACGGTGGTACTCTTGAGCATCTTTACGAACAACGACTGACCTGTGCCGGTGATGTCGGATGAAAATTCACCGACTTGATACACCTGGCCGCGGTAGGTGTATTCGTAGGCCACGGCGAGGACTTCGTCGGCATTGAGGGCGCTCTTTATCGAGATGTAGCCGAGGGTGGAGTTGAGCGTATATTCGCTCGACGACAGCAATCGTGCGCTCTCCACCTTTTCGTAGTCGGTACCGCCGACGATGCCGTGGGCTTGCAGCGGATCGAGTGCCTGCGACACGGTGTTGATGTTGCGGGCGCCCGGATATTCGTTCTTGATAACGGCGAGCAGGTTATTCGACGAGTTCGACGGATTGTCGGTCGAGAGGTCTGGAGTCCAATAGTCGCTGCCGATGACGCGATTTTCGGCCAAGTCCTGGAATGCCACGAGATTGCGAGCCTGCTCGTATTTGCCGCTCTTGTTGGTGACCCACACTTCGATGCGTGTGATGTTGACACCCGACGATACGTAGGGCAGGCGCGAGGCAAATTGATCGTAGTTCTCGCGGAAGAATTGCGACAGGAAGAAGTGTCGGTTCTGGTCGTACTGATCGGCGTTGATGGTGAACTTGGTGGTCTGTGCACCGCCGCGCGAGTTGACGGTTTTCGATTCGGAGTTCTGCTGCGACACAAGTCCGGTGACGGTGAGTTTGCCGAACTGCAGCTTGGTCTTGACACCGAACAGCGCGGTCGAACCTTTGATGAGCGATGACCCGGTGGTCATCGACACGTTGCCGGCCTCGATGCTCTTGACGATGTCATCTTCCTTGCCTTCGTAGTTGAGTTTCAGATTCTTGGAGTCGAAGTCGAATGTCGCATCGGTGTTGTAGGTCATATTGAACTTCAGACGGTCGCCCACGCCGGCATTAATCGTTGCCTGTATGCGTTGGTCGAAGTCGAAGTATGTCTTGCGGCGCGAGTTGAGCGACAGCGACGGGTTGTCGGTGAAGTTACTCTTGATGCCCATATTGATTTGCACCGAGCCTTGGGTCTTGAGTTGGACGCCGCCCGGACCGAAGATCTTTTCCAACGGACCGAGAGCAAAGTTCATATCAAGAATGTTGAACGGCTGCTTCTCCTTGTCGGTGATGAGCGACATATTGCGCTCGCGGTAGAAGCGCTGCATGGAGTTGCGCAGCTGCCAGTTGTTGTACTGCTCGGCGGTGAGCATGAACGGCGTGCCGATTTCAGTGTCGCCGAGGCGGGTATGAACTGTGTAGCAGCCTGTTGCCGGGTCGTATTCGGCCGAGGTTGTGATGTTCGACGGCTGATGCAAGTCGTAGCCCGGTTGGTCGCGCATCAGTTCTTCGTAGGAGCGCGGCACGAGCGGCGATATTGGCATCGGCAGTGTAGCCGTGGAGTCGCCGGTCTGCGGCAATGATGCCGGAGGCGGAGGTGTGATTGTTGGCGTGTAGTATTGGCCGCTGACGGGGAAGAATATAGTGCCGACAAGCACGGCTGCCAACGTGAGTGCTGTCAGTCGGGTGAACAGTCGACGATTATATAGTTCCTTTTTAGCCATTACAACAATGACATCGCTTGCTTGATGGCGGCTTCGATTGTCAGTGAGGGATTCTCCGTGAAGAGTTTCTTCACAACCTTGACGGATGCCTGACGAGGGAAGCCGAGTATGACGAGCGCTTCGAGCGCTTCATCCATAGCCGGAGCAGACGATGTTTCCACCTGTAATAACGTAGCGGGGTCGGCTTTTATTTTATCGCGGAGGTCAACAATTATTCGGTCGGCGGTTTTTGCGCCGATGCCTTTGACACTTTTAAGTCGCTTGGCGTCGCCGGAAGCGATGACAGCGCCCAACTCGGCAGCAGGAATTGCCGATAGAATCATACGAGCCGAAGCCGCGCCGACTCCCGACACACCTACCAATGCGCGGAAGAGTTGACGCTCCTCATCAGAGAGGAAGCCGTAGAGCACCCACGCATCTTCGCGGATGGATTCGTGGACGTACAGCCGAGCCGAAGATTGATTTTCGAGGGCTGTGTATGTCGGCAAAGTGATGTTGAGCAGATAGCCGACGCCTCCGGCCGTGTCGAGGGTGACTGACGTTGGTGTCAGCGATGATATATTGCCTGTAATGGATTCAATCATAGTGCGATAAGTGAATTGGTGAGCGATTAGCGGCGCTTAATGCGCGGGAACATCTTGCGGAAGCGCATCAGATAGCGGGCTACGGCGCTGCCACCCACTACTATCGATACGGCGGTGATAATCAGCACGATGCCGAATACATCGCGCAGCGTGAGCGTTTCGCCGAACACAATCATACCGATGACGGTGGCTGTGAGCGGTTCGAGTGCTCCGAGAATTGCCGTCGGTGTGGAGCCGATCAATTGTATGGCGCGAGTGGTGCAAAGGAATGATATTGCAGTCGGAAATATTGCCAAGCCTATAAGGTTGAGCCACAGGACGATATGTCCCGATGTCGGGACGGTGAGTTCCTGCCCGCAGGCAAATCTTGCGCCGAACACCAAAAGTCCCGCACACAGAGCATAGAGTGTGAGTTTGAGGCTCGGAATGTTGGCCAATGTAGGACGATTGACGCCTACGATGTATATGGCATACGACAGCGAAGACACCATCACCAACATAGTGCCGACAAGGCTCAGCGATTCGCCGTCGCTGCCGTTGTATAGCATCCCGATACCGACAAGAGCGAGGATGATGCACAGTCCGGTGGTGATGTTAAGTTTTTCTTTGAAGCACGTAGCCATAATGACGGCTACCATCACCGGGTAGACGAACAGCAGAGTTGAGGCAATGCCCGAACTCATATAGTTGTAGCTCAGGAACAATGCCAACGACGACACGGCCATCAGTATGCCCATCGCGGCGAGCGGCAGTGCTTGCTTCTTTTCGATGGCAAAGCTGTGGCCTCGGGCAATCAGCATTGTCGCCATAATAGGTATGGCGATGAGGTAGCGGAAGAAGAGTACGGAATCAGGGTTCATCCCGCCTTTGTAGCATGGCAGGGCGAACAGCGGATTAAGTCCGTAAGTGGCGGCGGCAATCGCGCCGATGATATATCCTTTAGCCTTTGCAGTCACTTTCACACTGCAAAGTTATGACTATTTTTTGATTTTTATAAATTTTCTCAGTCGGCGGCGTGGTATTCCACCAGGCCCGGCATAGAGTAGGGAATTATTTTTTCGATTTCCACACCGAAGTCGGCGGCTGCGCTACGCAGCACTTCGCTGAACTGCACTCCGGTGTTGCCCACGATACACAGCGGATAGTTCTGATAGTCATACGCTCCGATATTGCGTGTGAAGAAGCGCATGAACGAGGCATAGACGAGCTGATAGACGTAGGCATTGTCGATATGTTCGGCGAGGAACGACGAGTACTTGGCCAGGCTGCGGTTGGGCAGCGGGTTGGAGTAGATTTCATCCATGAGCATATTGGACGTAATCATATAGTGCTCGTAGAAGTCGTGGATGAGTTGCGCCGGCGCTATGCCTTTGAGAATGTCGGCTATGAACATCTTGCCCATATATGCGCTCGACCCTTCGTCACCGAGGACATAGCCGAGCGGCGGCACGTTCTTTACAATTTCATTGCCGTCGTATAGGCACGAGTTGGAGCCTGTGCCGAGGATGCAGGCCAAGCCCGGGTTGCGCACAAGCAGGCCGCGGGCGGCGCCGAGCAAGTCGCTTTCGACAGTGACCGGGCTGCGGAACTGTGCCACGAGCGATGATTCCATCAGTTTGATTTTCTCTTTGTTGGCGCAACCGGCACCGTAGAAGTACACGTGATCCCAACGGCGGCGGAAGAATGCTTCGGGAAGTTCGAGGCGGATGCAGTGCGAGAGCTCGCGCCGTGCCTGGAAGAACGGGTTGAGACCGGTGGTGAATGCGTGTTCTACAATTTCAGTGCCATCGACGATGGTCCATTCGGTGCGTGTGCTGCTGCTCTCGGCTATTATTTTCATATCGGCTTGGATTCAGGGTTGAACTAATTTGAATTGACTGCAAAGGTACGTATTATTATATAACTTACCAAACCTGAAAAAGCGAGGGGCGCGCCAATCACTTGGTGCACCCCTCATCACAAGGGAAATAATACAGTATGTTTAACGAACAATTATTATCTCGCCCGATGTCGCCTTACCAATGATGTGGAGAGCCGTCAGGACAGGATTCCGGCTCCGTCGGAGGCAGGAGCGAGTGCCTTAAAAAGGCCCTTATTGCCATGAAATTGTGCAAAATTACATACATTCGGCCGATGCTGCAATGAAACACCGTGGCGAATGAAGCACCGCAAGCGTCGGTATTTATGCAACACAGCGAGCCGCACCAAAGTGAAGCTCGCTGTGTTAATGTATTGATACCGGCTTACTTGCCGTCGATTTCGCGGAGCAATTCGCGGACGGCGGCTTCGATCTGTGCATCGACGCCGTTGACGATGTCGTTCGGGTCGTTGTTGACCTTGATGTCCGGTTCGAGTTGCTGATTTTCGAGGAACGAACCGTCGGGCAGGCGATAGCCAATGACGGGAATGCCGTAGATGAGCGACGAATCCTGCATACGCACCCAATTGACCGAGGTCATTGTGCCCGGCACGGGCATACCGACGAGTTTGCCGATGCCCTGGTGCTTGTAGACCCAAGGTGTGCCGTGTGCGTTGGAGTAGCATGCTTCGCACATCACCATGATTGAGGGCTTGTTCCAGCGGCGCGATGGCATGTCGCACGATTCCACGCCGCGGATTTCCTGAGTGAAGTATTTCTGACCTGAGAACAGTACTTCGACGTCTTCGTGCAGGCGGCCGCCGCCGTTCCAGCGGATGTCGATTACGACGCCTTCGCGGTCGTTGTACTTGCCGAGCAGGTCGGAGTAGACACGGCGGAACGATTCATCGTCCATCGATTCGATGTGAACGTAGCCGAGTCGGCCGTTCGACAGCGAGTCGACGGCTGCGGCGCGGCTCTTCACCCAGCGGTCGTAGAGCAGGGCGCTTTGCTTTCCGGCCGAGACGGGACGGATGGTTTCTTCCCAGCGTTCGCCTGTCGCGGGATTGTAGAGACCTACGAGTGTGATGTCGCCGGCGAGGTCGGTGAGCAGTGTCGACAGGTCGGCGGTCGGTGTGATTTCTTGTCCGTTGATGTATTCGACAACTGTGCCGGGAGCGACTTTCGATGCTGCCTTGGCAAACGGACCTTTCTCCAATACTTCGGCCACGCGCATACCCTTGCCGGTGTATGTGAGGTCATAGAGCAGGCCGAGCGATGCGGTGCGGTCGCCGTCGGCTGCCGATTTGCCGCCGTAGCGTCCGCCGGTGTGGCTCACGTTGAGTTCGCCGAGGAGTTCGCTGAGAAGTTCGGCGAAGTCGTAATTGTTGTTGATATGGGGCAGGAACCGGCGGTAGTGGTCTGTCATAGCAGGCCAGTCGATGCCGTGCATAGTCGGAGTGTAGAAGCGTGCGCCTTCTTCACGGACCATGTTGTCGAACATAAATTCGCGCTCGGCGTCGTGGTTGAGTGTCATCGTCGACGAGTACGATATGTTGGTGAGTTTGCCGCTCTTGGGGTCGACCTTGCGGAACGAGCGGCCGAGAAGGAACATATTCTTGCCGTCGGGTGTGAGGACGAGGCTGCCGGCGCTGCTGAGCGATGTGAGCATCTTGTGCTCGTCTTCGCGTGGCGAAAGTTTCCACAACTGGTAGCCGTCGGGGCCTTCGATGATGTAGAGAAGCGATTCGCCGTCGGAGGTGAGAGCGGCTGAGGCGAGGTCGCTCGACTGCGGCGTCACGCGCACGATGCGGTCGGTGATGCCGTCGAGTTCGACTGTGATGTCCTTGTCGGCGTCATCACCGTCTTTGTCTTTCGACTTGTCCTTGTCTTTATCCTTGTCGCCGTCTTTGTTCTTGTCCTTATTCTTCTGCGCCTCTTTGTATATTTCGTAATCCTCTTCGTCGAGAATGTATTGGTCGTAGGCTTCCTGATTGAGAAATACGAGCATCACGTCGTACATCGAGCCCCACGAAGCGTGGTTGCGCATGCCGTAGCGTTCGGATGCAAACATGATTGCGTTGCCGTCGAGTACGAACTGAGGTTCGCTGTCGAAGTAGCCGCTGTTGGTGAGGTTGGTGAGTTGGCCTGTCTCGGCATTGATCAGGGCGATGTCGGTGTACGGGTCGCGCTTGCGGTCGATGATTTCGAGGGTGAGCCACTTGGAGTCGGGAGACCAACTGTAGTTGAAGCGTCCGTCGTTCTGCAGGTAAGTGCTGCCGTCGGTCAGTTTCGTCACCTTGCCTGATTTCAGGTCGAGTGCGGCGAGAACGTGGCGGTCGAGGATGAATGCGAGCTTTTTGCCGTCGGGCGACACCTTGGGCAGCGTACGCTCGTGGTCATCTTTCTTGAATACGGGTTCTTCCTTGACGATTGTTGCATGTGCCCAGTCGAAATCTTCGTCGGCGCGTGTCATGATGGCTTTGTAGATATTGTAGCGGCCGTCGCGCTCTGTGGTGTAGTAGAGGGTTTTGCCATCGGGAGCCCAGGTTATATCCGATTCGGCCTCGGGCGTGTGTGTGATCTGTTTGGTCGTGCTGTATTCGACCGATGTCACGAACACGTCGCCGCGATAGATGAAAGCCACTGTCTTGCCATCTGGAGCGGGCTCGGCTTCGCTCGCGCCGCTGCGCACTGACAACTTCTCGATGTCGGGTGTGGAATCTTCGACAACGTCGATAGCCACCTTGACGGGCTTGCCGCCCTGAGCCATAGTGTAGATTTCGCCGTCGTAGGTGAATGCCAATGTGCCGTCGGCTGCGCGCGACAGGAAGCGCACTGGATGTGTCTTGAACGATGTCACTGCTTGGGCGTCGGCGGCATTATTTATAGAAGCCTTGTATACGTTGACAGTGGAACCGTTGCGTTCGCTCAGAAAGTAAAATTCGCTGTCGGAGGCAACAACAGGGTCGGTATCTTCGCCGCCGCGATTGGTGAGGTTAGTGTGACGACCCGTAGTGGCGTTGTACAGCCATATATCGCGTGTTACCGACGATGTATGGTGCTTGCGCCATTCGTCTTCAAATCCCTTTACGTCCTGATAGAGGAATGATTTGCCGTCCGACATCCAGTTGACGTAGCGAGCCGGTGTGCCGAGCACCTGTGTCGTCGGACCGCCGGCTACGGGCACGCTGTACAGTTCGGTCAGTCGTCCGCTCGGGAATGCCGCACTCGTCACAGGGTCTTGAATTACGGCCGAGAACAGCACGCTCTTGCCGTCGGGAGTGAATGCTTCGGGTACTTCGCGGGCGGAGTTGTAGGTGAGGCGACGAGGTGTACCTCCCTTGGCGTCGATGATGTAGATGTCGAAATTGCCGTTGCGGTCGGAGGCGTATGCAATCGAGCGCGAATCGGGGCTCCATATCGGGTTGGCTTCATAGTCTTCGGTGGCTGTGAGGCGTGTAGCCTGTCCGCCTGCCGTCGGCACTGTGTATATGTCGCCCTTGTAGCAGAAGGCAATCGCCGAGCCGTCGGGCGAAATCTTCACATCGCGAAGCCACAGAGGCGTGGTCGCTCCGGCTGCTGCGGGCAGTGCCAAAGCGAGCGTGAGTAGTAACTTTTTCATTGATGAGAGGTTATGTACATATTTTTGCAAATGTACAATTATTTTGCGAGAAAACCTTTCTTGTCGGCAAGCAATGTGGCAGAAATTATCATAGCGACAAGATAGAGTGCTGCAAGAATTGCAATCAGAACCGTGTAGCCGAGGCTGAGTTCGTTGACGATGAGGTTGGAAAGTTGGTTGCCCGACAGTCCCGCCCAGGCCCATGCACTGAGCGCGAAGCCGTGTATGGTGGAAATCTTCTCCATGCCGAATTTGTTGCTTAGAATTATCGGCAGAGTCGAGAAGCCGCCGCCATAGCCTGCATTGACCACGCATAACAGTGCGATGACTGCGACAGCGGTTATTCCCGCGAGCGGCGCGACGCACACTACGGCACTTGTGGCGAATATAATCACATATACCCATGCTTTTTGTCGCTTAAAGCAGTCGGACAGGGTGGAATAACCGAGCCGTCCGGCTGTGTTGAATACGGCTGTGAGTGACGACAGCAGTGCGATGCTGCCTACTCCGGTGAGCAACCCGAGGTCTTTCTCATATGCAATCAAGGCTAACCCGCAAGTGATGTTGAGATAGAATACTATCCATATTTTCAGATAGGTGGCATTGGTAATGATTTTCCAGCTTTCGCGGATGCTGAATCGGTCGGCGGTTTCGTGCCAGTCGGCCGGTTTGCGTAGCAGAAAGGAGGCAAGCCCCATCGCTGCGGCACTGATTGCCGCTATGGCGTACAGCGTTGTCTGCACGCCGTAGGCTGTGTTGCACCACTCGATGAACGGCGAGAACAGCACTTTCGACAGGCCGAAGCCGCTTATGGCTATGCCCGTAGCCAGGCCCTTGCGGTCGGCAAACCATATCATAAGTGTTTTCACCGGCGACAGGTAGCCCAAGCCGAGGCCGATGCCCATCAGCATACCGTAGCATACGAACAGTCCGACAACGCTGTGCAGATCGATTGATATGGATGTTCCGACAAGTCCGATACAAAAAAACGCCGTCGACAGGCGGCTCGACAGCGTTACATTCTTTTCAACCATTCGTCCGGCAAACGCCGCGCTCATTCCGAGGAAGAAGATGGCGAGCGAAAAGGCCATTTCTATCGAGGCGCTTGTGGTGCCGATGGCTGCGGCTATGTCGCCTTTGAGCAGCGACCAACAGTACACACTGCCGATGCACGAGTGAATTAATAAAGCGGGAATGGCGGCATTTGTCCATTTGCCGCCGCGAGTTCGATTAATCATTAAGTACGTTTTATAGATAGTGGTTTGTATTGCATTTGCAAAGTTAATTAAATTCCGCCGCTCCCGCAACGACGTGATTAGATAGTGAATATTTAAAATTGCGTATTTTCGGATGTTTGAGGGGTGAAAATTTGCGTATTATAGGATAATAGGCTAACTATTTGACGTCAGATTAGTAAAAAAAGCCGCCGCGGTCGGTTGTACGGCTGCGGCGGTGTTTTTTATATTGCGGAGGTGATTATTTCACTACGACTTTGTTGACGGTGTTGCCTGCGGCTACGATGTAGAAGCCTGCGGGAACGTTGAACGATGCGCTGCCCTGAGCGGCTGCCAATGTGCGGCCTGCGAGATCGCATACTGTGACTGCAGTGCCTTCAGCTGCGGTGACATTGATTACACCTTCGCCGGCTTCGATTGCGATGCCTTCGGCGATTGTGGCGTCGGCTATGCCGCTTGCGTCAATCTTGACGATCATCGGTTCGGATTCGAGCGAGCGTTCGCCTGCGGCATTCTTGGCTACAACGGTGTAAGAGTATTCGGTGACGCCGCTGAGGAGGCCCTGTACATATTTTGCGGTGACATTGCCTACAGCGAGGTTGTTGTAGCCTTCGAGAGGATTGGCTGATGAGCCGCCGGTGGTGTAGGTGACATCATCGAGAGCCATATTGCCCGATGCAACTTTTTGGAATACAAGTTTTATCTGGCGAATGCCTGCGGGGATGTTCTCAACCGAGATGGTTTCGCCCGATTTGCTGTTGGAGATATTGTCGTGCGACAGCAGCAGTGTCCAATCGTCGTCGGTAGCTTCGCCTGTGGCGGGGGGGGTGAGACCGAGGATGTCGAAGTAGTTGTCCTTCGACGAGCCTGCGTTGCGCACCCAGCACGAGTAGCTTACGATGTCGGCATCGGTAACGGGGGTAGCGAGGTATTGGCCGAGTTTCGAGAGCTTCAGCGACGGATATGCCTGACCCCAGTAGCCTGTCGAAGAGCTGCCGTAGTAGTCGGTGCTGCTCGAAGTCCAGCCTGTGGGCAGAGTGATTTTGTTGCCTGTGCCCATATCGGCGGTGTATGTTTCGCCGGGAACGTTGACGTAAGCGATTACTGTGAGTTCGTAGTCGGTGGCGTCTTCTACGGCTGCCCAGTTGGCGGTGAAACCGTCGGCTGTGACATCGCCGGCTTCAAGTACCTGAGGAACGTCGAGAGTGAACTCGCGAGCGCCGGTGGTGATTTCAACTTCGGCTGAAGGTTCGGAGAGCAGGTCTTTGTGCTTCGATGCCACGGTCGCGTAGTACTTTGTGGCGGGAGCAAGACGTGTGGCGGTGAACGATGTGCCTTTCACCTCAATGTCGGTGTAGTTGTCGAGTTTCACGATGTCGCCTGCCGCATCCTTGGTGTAGATGTTTACGATGTACGACTGAATCTTGTCGACTGCATCCCACGACAGGGTGAAGCCGCCGCCGTTGATATCCGATGCGGTGACTACGGGCGCAATGAGGTCGACGATGCCGCCAGATACGTCGAATGTGATGATGCCGCCCTGTTCGGTGATGTCGGTGATAGGTGTGTTAAGAGCCGTGCCCGCCCATGTGCGCATAGAGGGCTTGGTGTCGTCGGTGAATGAGGTGATGCGTTGTGTGCCGGGGAAGGTGTATGTGGCCATGATGGCTTCATCTTCGTTGTTGGCCATACCGGCAGCTTCTTCGATGTCGACGTACTGGTGGCTCGAATTATTGTTTACGGTGTTGTTGTACCACTGTGTGGCGTTGTAGTCGATGTGCCATACGAGCATGCCGTGGCCTGGTAGGTATTTGTCCCAGCCTACCTGCTGACGGTTCTCGATGAGGAAGAACTCGTTGGCTTTCGGAGTGAGGACGATGCAACCGGTGTTTGATTCGAGAACGTTTTCAAGCGAGATGCTGGTGGGCTCGCCGAGAACGATGGGGTCAATCCACTCCATGGCGTTGCGTTCGTAGAGTGAGTAGGTAGGGGGAGTGCGGCCTTCATTGTTATAGGGACCGTAATCGAGTACGCTCCATGCGCCGGGAGTCTTTTCAGCACCTGTGCCGTATGCTGTATGGTAGAGGTCGGGCAGGCCCATTACGTGGCTGAATTCGTGGCAGAATGTGCCGATGCCGTCGGGGCGGACATCTTCCCATTCGTTGCAGCAGCCGTAGTCGTTGACTTTCACGCCGTCGAATTCGGGGGTAGAGCCATAGGCGTCCTTCATAGTCCAACGGTGAGGCCAGATTGTGTTGGCGCTACCGTACGATGCTTCACCCTGGCCGGCGTAGATGATATATACGTTGTCTACATATCCGTCGCCGTTGGTGTCGTAGTCGGCGAAGTTGATTTCGCTGTCGAGGTTCTTACATGCTTCGTAAACCATCAGACCGGGGTTCTTGTCGTTGCCCCATGCGTCGTTGCCGCCGTAGGTCGACATCACGCTGTTGGTGGTCACCGGGCCGTAGACGTCGAACACGGGCTGGAACTGGTTCATCGATGCGTCGTGGAAGTAGTCGGCTACCGAACCGGTGCCGCCGTATTCCGAGAAGCCTGGTTGGTTGAGGAAGTTATTGAAAAATTCCTTGGGATTTGATACCTTGAACTTCTGGTCGGGGTATTGTACGAGAATTACGAGTGCGTGAACATTGCCCTTGTGGGGGAAGAGTTCTTCGCTCAGACCCACGCCGCTCGATTGGTTGGCACGTTTGGGCGTGTTCATTGCGCTCTTGTCCATTGCGGCGAAGATGTTGTCGCGATTGAGCTGACCTACGAATGTGGCTTCGGCCACGCTTCGGTCGGCTACGTTGCTTGCCTGCATTTCGGATGCAACTACGCGGCCTGCCGCATTGACTGTCGCATAGCAGTAGCGGCCTGCGGCGTCGACCATTACGGGCATCTTGTCGGAGGTGAGATAGTAGTGAATGTTTTCATCGCCGATCAGGGTCAGTTCAACAACTGATCCGTCGGGCTGCGTGATGCGATGAACGACATCGCGCTTGGCAGGAACTGCCATCAGAACCTGTGCGCCGAGCATCAGCGCCATAGCTCCGGTGAGTAAGATTTTCTTCATATAAGGTTATTACAGATTACTTTTCACTATTTTCGATAATAGCGAGCAAAGATATTAAATTTATTGCAAATGTAAGTGAATCGATGTGTAAAAAATAATAAATGCTCGAAATTCGCGACAATTACGGCGCTTATGATTTTAACCGATTGTCAGAATTGGAAGTAAATGAACGGCATTACGCTTTCGGATCGCAATTCGATGACGAGTTGGACAGTCACCAGGAAAATAATCAGTTTCACAATCCACGGCGAAGCCACGAACCAATCGGATGCCCGCTGCCACAGGCACGTAGGCAAGGCATGTGCGGTTATTATTACTGCCATCAGTACTATCCACAGCGTCCGCACGGAGGCAAACGGCGCTGCATAGGCGAGCGAGAAGTTGCTGAACACGCCGGCGAGAATCGCGACGGCGTCGCTGTACGAATCGGCGCGGAAGAAGACCCACAGCGCTATTACGAATGTGATGGTGATAAGCCACGATGCGGCCTTTACCGGCCAAGAATCGCCGATGCGTCCGAGCCACGGCTTTGAAGCCTTGTGTATGGCAAGTCCCGCGCCGTGCATTGCTCCCCAGAATACGAAGCGCCATGCCGCACCGTGCCACAGTCCGCCGATGAGCATCGTGGCGAAATTGTTGATGTAGGTGCGTGCCGTGCCTCGGCGGTTGCCGCCAAGGGGTATATATACGTAGTCGCGAAGCCAGGTCGACAGCGATATGTGCCAGCGTCGCCAGAAGTCGGTGAGGTTGCGCGACTTGTACGGGAAGTTGAAGTTGGCGGCCAACTTGAAGCCCATTATCATTGCCAAGCCGATGGCCATATCGGAGTAACCCGAGAAGTCGCAGTAGATTTGCATAGTGTAGCCGATGATGCCCATCAGTGTCTCGAAACCCGAGTAACCGCCGGGGTTGGAGAAGATGAGGTCGTTGTACTGGGCGATGTAGTCGGCGATGACGGCCTTTTTCAGCACGCCGAGAATTATGAGCCACAGACCCGCCCACATTTCTGTACGTGAGGCATGTCGGCGATTCTCAATCTGTGGCAGGAAGTAGTCGGCGCGGACGATAGGCCCTGCGACGAGTGCCGGGAAGAACGACAGGTAGAAGGCGTATTCGAGCCAAGTATCGGTAGGCTTTACACGGCCTTTATACACGTCGGCCATATAGCTGACGCTCTGGAATGTGTAGAACGATATGCCAACGGGCAGTATGATGTCGAGCGGCTGAAAGTTGCCCGATACCATGGCGTTGATGTTCCACAGGAAGAAGTTGGCGTACTTGAAATAGGCCAATATGCCGAGCGAACAAATCAGCGATGTGGCCAGACACCATCGCCGTGCGGCGCGGTCTGTGAGGGTGACAAGGCGCTGCGACAGATTCCAATCGACAATGGATGTGCCCGTGAGCAGCAGCACGAACCATCCGCTCGATTTGTAATAGAAGTAGAGGCTGAATGCGAGAACGAACGTAAGCATCTGCCATTTGTGGCTGCGCAGCAAGGCATAGACCGGCAGGAACACGAGGAACAGCGCCCAGAATGTGCCGCTCGAAAAAAGCATCGGCGCACCGGGTGTGTATTGCAGTGCCGAGATGATGTTGTGGAAGATGTCGGTCAGTTCGGTCATCGGTCGTAGGGTTGGAGCGACGGTTATCGCTCGTTGGGCTGATGAACAAATATGCGGCGAGGCGAGCCGGTCGCTGCCGTCGGTTTGTCGAGGCGGAAAGGATGCGACGAGTGGACGGGCATCCAGCGCACTACCGAGTCCATCCATGCGGCGGCCGACGAGCGGGTGGGGTGGGCGCCGTCCTTGGTGCGGTCGAAGTGCATGCCGTCGCTGAGGAAGAACGAACCCGGCGCGGCATTGGCGGCGATGAGGTCATTGATGCCGGTGTCGGGCTTCCAGTTGGGCGGACCTATCCACAGATAGGGAATCGAACCGATGTCGGCGATGATTTTCTTTACGTATTTGTCGCGCTTTGCGGCTATGTCTTTTACAAACAGTTCATTGGCCCCGAGGCTTATGAACACGAAGTCGGGATGCAGACGGTTGATATAGTTTTTGAGCTTGTCGGAACGTCCCCACACTTCCGAAGTGCTGCTGTACCATATCACGGAGTAGAGAGTATGCCCGTTGGCATTGGCGTAGGCGGCAAGTCGCGGCGACAGGCCTTCGAGCATGGAGTCGCCGATTAACAGCAGTGTCATAGCCGAAGAGTCGACTTCGGCTGCAGGCGCAGCCTGCGGCTGCATCGGAGTACTCGGAGAACTCTGAGTACTCTGATTAATCTGAGTGCTTTGTGTGCTCTGCTCCTCGTCGGCGGGCTTTGTAAGGGCCTCGTAGATGCCCGAATCGCGTAACTCAAGAGCGCCAATCTGCACCGGACTGAAAGCCGACAATGCCACTATTGCCGCGAATGCGACGGCAAGCAGCAGCCATAGACTGAAGTAGTTTCGGAAGCTCATTGGTTCGGTTTAAGGTGTGTGTTCGTAGGATGTCAGTAGACAACCATATATTCGCCGTTCATTCCCGGACCGACGTTGTATACTTGCAGCCCGTAGCCGTTCTGAGCGGCAGGACCCGACAGCGGAGTGCCGAGCGCTCCGAACACGTCGAAACAACTGTGGCAACGCGGACATTCGGCTTGGCTGTCTTCGTTGATGAAGACGCGGTTGTTGGCCGTGGCTTCGTACGGGCAAGCAAGGTCGTAGGCAACAGGCTCGCCCGAGTAGGTGGTACACAGCAGCACGCCTCCAACGCCCGTGTAACTGTTGGCTGTGTAATTGTAGTTGGCCGGAATGTGCTGATCTTTGATGAAACGTTTGTAGGTGGCCGCACCGCTGACACCGTGTGTTACCCAGTCGCCTTGTGTCCAAAACACAATATTGACCGGCACGCGCGGCAACCGGTGGTTGTCGATGTGACTGCAACCGCAGATGCCGACGGCGCTCGCCGTGGCAATTGCCATGGCAGCGAAGCGGCTGAGATGGGAGGAGAATATGAGTTTCATCATGGTTGTCTTTGTGGCTGTTATAGCTGTTATAGCCATTATAGCTATAATGGCTATTATAGATATTGGCTTATGCCAGGCGTTGGATGAGGTCGCCGAACTGGTCGACGGCTTTTTGCATGGCACCGCCTATCATCGGCTTCAAGAACGCGGGTATTTCAACTTCCATCGAGGTAGACAACTCTGTGGTGTCGGCCGATATGGATTTGAAATTGATGACGAGCGACATCGGCACCGGCGAGCCTACGGCATTGAGTGTGACGTGGTCGACGGCGCGCTCGGTCACTTGCAACTTGATGGCACCAACCTGCTTGGTGCTGATGTTGATGCTGTCACTGTCGATAGTGACGTCGCCAACCTTGGCACGCTGGTCGGCGGGCATTTCGTCGAGCACCTGCTGCATGTACGAGAGGTCGGCGAACTTGGCGGCGATGTCGGCTGCCGGGCGATTGACTGTGGCGGGTTTGCTATTGAATGTAGCCATTATTCTTCTTTCGATTTGAAGTTAGCGGGTGTCCAGTTGGCCGGGTCTTTGCGCCATTCCTTGAGCGTTTCGACGTCGGAAGCCTGGATGTATTTTGATGCGAGAGCCGCTTCGATCATTGCGTTGTAGTTGCTCAGGGTGTAGAGTCTCACGCCTGCTTCGCGGAAGTTTTCTTCAGCCACGGGGAAGCCGTAGGTGAACAGAGCGACCATGCCGGCAACTTCGCCGCCGCCCATGCGGATGGCATCGACGGCCTTGAGCGACGAGTGACCGGTCGATACGAGGTCTTCAATCACTACAACACGCTGGCCGGGCTTGAGGTTGCCTTCGATAAGGTTTTCGAGGCCGTGATCCTTCGGCGACGAGCGCACGTAGATGTAGGGCAGGCCGAGGATGTCGGCCACGAGAGCACCTTGTGCGATTGCGCCGGTGGCAACGCCGGCGATGACGTCGACGTCCTTGAACTGTTCCATGATGAGGCGGGCGAGTTCAACCTTGATGAACGAGCGTATTTCGGGGTAGGAGAGCGTCTTGCGATTATCGGTGTAGATGGGTGAGTTCCATCCCGAGGCCCAAGTGAAGGGGCTGTCGAGTTGGAGGATGATGGCACTGATTTTGAGAAGTTTCTCGGCGAGAAGACGTTCAACCTTTTTCATTGTCTATATAGTTAGTGTATTAATATAATATGTGTATTAATTGAGTGCAAAGTTAGCGAAATAATATGGTATTATCGTGCTAATAATAATTAATACCTGTCTCTTATACACATCTGACGCTGCCGACGA
>CALKKU010000184.1 GCA_937995285.1 uncultured Bacteroidales bacterium
GATTTCGTTTGACCGCGACCGTTCGATGTTCAACGGCGGCATCCGTTGGAATCGTATCTTCATCGACGCCAATCCCGACAAGAAGTGATGTCCTCGTCGCCGCTTGTTCGCTATGCCGATAGTACGCTGGTGCTGCCGCTGCGCCTGTTCGGGTCGGTGGGCTACTATGCCGCTATGGCCGCGTACGGACACGTTGTGGTGGATGCGACGGCACGCTTCGACAAGCGTCAGAAGTCGGTGCACCGTTACGATATAGTAGACACGCGTCAACGCCTCGCCCTGACCGTGCCGATAATAAAGCCGCACGGATGCGACCACGCTCCCACGTGGGATGATGCCCGCATTTCGCGTCACAACGAATGGTGGCGCCTGCACATCACGGCGCTCGAAAGCGCTTATGGGCGTACTCCTTTTTTTGAATTTATAATAGATCGCTTCGCATCGCTGTTTACCGACCCCGGCGAGAGTGATGTCGCGGAAAGCGTGCTGTCGTTCGACCGCCGTGCCGACGCCATAGTACGCGATATTCTCGGTATCGACGCCGATGTCCATTGCACATCGGCACGCGATTTCACGGCGGAGATTACAAAAAATGCGGCGAGACGCATTGTCGATATGCGTCCCGCCGATTTCTATACACCGGAGATGAAGCCTTACTGGCAGGTGCGAGCCGATCGCCTCGGCTTCCAACCGTCGCTCAGCATCCTCGACCTTATATTCAATCTCGGACCGGAAGCGCCGGTGTACTTGCGCGGTATGCGGATATAAAAAGTACGCTTATACGGTAAGTATTTCTGTTTCCTTTGCGGCGAAGAGTTCGTCGATTTTCTTCAGATACTTGTCGTGAAGTTTCTGAACGGATGTTTCGGCATCCTTTTCAACGTCCTCGGGCATACCCTGCTTCACAGCTTTCTTGAGGCCTTCGATAGCGTCGCGGCGAGCGTTGCGAACAGAAATCTTGGCCTGTTCGGCTTCGCCTTTCGACTGCTTCACGAGCGACTTGCGGCGTTCCTCGGTCAGCGGCGGAATGCTGAGGCGGATTACTTCACCGTTGTTTTCGGGGGTGATACCGAGTTCGGAATTGATGATTGCTTTCTCGATTTCCTTGAACATGGATTTTTCCCACGGAGTGATGACGATAGTGCGGGCATCGGGCACGGAGATGTTGGCCACGTTGCTCAGCGGAGCCTGGCTGCCGTAGTAGTCGACACGGATTGCATCGAGAATTTTGGGGTTGGCCTTGCCTGCGCGGATGTGCGAAAGCGATTCGTCGAGAAACTCAACGGCCATCTGCATTTTTTCTTCAGCCGGGCCGAGGTATGTCTTGGGATCGGTCATAGTTGTATGGGTTTTAGGGATTAATAATCTGTGGATTGAGATATGGAATATTATACAGTCACCAAAGTGCCGATGCCGTCGCCGTGAAGCACTTTTTCAAGATTGCCGACGGTGTCCATATCGAACACGATGATTGGCATCTTGTTTTCCTTGCACAGAGCCGTGGCGGTGAGGTCCATAACCTTGAGGCCGCGATTGTACACTTCGTCGTAGGTGATATGGTCGAACTTGGTGGCTGTCGGGTCTTTCTCGGGGTCGGCGGTGTAGATGCCGTCGACGCGAGTGCCCTTGAGCATCACGTTGGCTTCGACTTCGACGGCACGGAGAGCCGCACCGGTATCGGTGGTGAAGAACGGGTTGCCCGTGCCGCCGGCGATGATTGCCACGGTGCCGTGGTTGAGAGCCGAGATGGCTTTCCACTTGCTGTAATGTTCGCCGATGGGGAACATGTTCACGGCCGTGAACACCTTGCACGACTGGCCGATGCTTTGCAGTGCCGAGCAAAGAGCCAATGAATTGATGACGGTGGCGAGCATACCCATCTGGTCACCCATCACGCGGTCGAAGCCGCGCGATGCGCCGCTGAGGCCGCGGAATATGTTGCCGCCGCCGATGACAATTGCCACCTGCGTGCCGGCGTCGACAGCAGTCTTTATCTGTTCGGCATAGGCGTTAAGGCGCTGAGAATCTATGCCGTAGCCCTGATGTCCCTGGAGTGATTCGCCGCTCAGTTTGAGCAGCACTCGATTATATTTTACGTTCATACGTTTGTGATTTTCCATTTGTTCACAAAATTACACAAAACTCCAATAATTTTCAATGCAAAACATCAAAGTTTTCCGATTTTAAGATAAAAAACGTAACTTTGCACATTGAATATAATATGCTGTTATGAATATATCATACAAATGGCTCAAAGATTACCTCGACTTTGAGTGCGAACCGGCCACGGTGGCCGATTATCTCACCTCAATCGGTCTGGAGACCGGAGCAGTGGAACGTGTGGAATCGATTCGCGGCGGCCTGCGCGGCATTGTCGTCGGCAAGGTTCTCACCTGCGTCGAGCATCCCAATAGCGACCACTTGCATATCACCACAGTCGACCTCGGCGACGGCACTCCCACACAGATTGTGTGCGGCGCTCCGAACGTGGCTGCCGGTCAGACTGTAGTTGTTGCCACTGTAGGCACCGTGCTCTACGACGGCGACAAGGAATTTAAAATCTCGAAATCGAAGATTCGCGGCGTGGAATCGTTCGGTATGATTTGCGCCGAAGATGAAATCGGCGTGGGGCAGTCGCACGACGGCATCATGACGCTGCCCGACAATATCCCGGCCGGTACACCCGCCGCCGAGTACTTCAACCTCAGCGACGACTTTGTGCTCGAAGTGGATCTGACGCCCAACCGTATCGACGCGGCTTCGCACTACGGCGTGGCTCGCGACCTGGCCGCTTACCTGGCTTGCCATAATCCCGAGGAGAAGCATGAGTTACATCGCCCGTCGGTCGACGCCTTTGCAAGCGATGCTCCGCAGGCTCAAGGCGTGAAGGTGTCGGTAGAATCGCCCGAGGTGTGCACACGCTATTGCGGCATCACAATCGACGGCGTGAAGGTGGCCGAGAGTCCCGAATGGCTCAAGAATCGCCTTTCGACCATCGGCCTGCGCCCTATCAACAACGTAGTCGACATCACCAACTACATACTTCACGGCTTCTGCCAGCCGCTTCACGCATTCGACCGCGCCAAGATCAAGGGCGACCGCATTGTGGTGAAGAACAACGTTCAGGGCAAGTTTGTCACACTCGACGAAGTAGAGCGCACGCTCGACCCCGCCGACCTGATGATTTGTAACGAAAGCGAGCCGATGTGCATCGCCGGTGTATTCGGCGGCCTCGATTCGGGCGTCACCGAATCGACCACTTCGGTATTTATCGAAAGCGCTTGCTTCAATGCCACTTCGGTGCGCAAGACGGCACGCCGCCACGGCTTGTCGACCGACTCGTCGTTCCGCTTCGAGCGCGGTGTTGATCCCAACGGCTGTCTCTATGCCCTGAAGCTGGCCGCTCTGATGATTAAGGAACTTGCCGGCGGCACTATCGTAGGCGAGCCTGTCGACATTTATCCCGAAACGGTTGCTCCCTACCCCGTGACCGTAAGTTACGATTACATCACCTCGCTGCTCGGTCGCGAAATTCCGCGCGACACAGTCGATCGCATCCTCGCTTCGCTCGAAATCGAAGTAACTTCGCGCACCGATGATGGCACGATGCAATTGGCCGTGCCCACTTACCGTGTCGACGTGCAGCGTCCCTGCGACGTGGTTGAAGATATTCTCCGCATCTACGGCTACAACCGCATAGAGCTGCCGCAGTCGCTCCACGCATCTCTGTCGTTCAAGACGGCAACAGATGCCGCCGATGATCTTCGTCGCCTCGTGTCGAACTGCCTTACCGGTGCCGGATGGCGCGAAATTCTCAACAACTCGCTCACCGCACGCCGTTACTATGAAGGTCTCTCGGACTTCCCCGCAGAACAGTGCGTGGAGTTGCTCAATCCGCTGAGCCAGGACCTCAACGTAATGCGCCGCACACTCCTCTTCGGCGGCCTCGAATCGTTGGCTCACAACATCAACCGCCGTTCGCCCGACCTCGCATTCTACGAAGTGGGCAACGTCTACTCGCTCAATCCCGCTGCCGAATCGACCGCTGAAATGCCTCTGAAGCCTTATTCACAGGCATCGCGCCTCGCACTGTGGCTCACCGGCAACAATCATAACGCATCATGGCTTCGCCCTGCCGAAGAGGCATCGATCTTCGACCTCAAGGCCGCTGTAGAGATGATTCTCTGCCGCGCCGGCCTTTCGCAGAACGAACTGACGGTGAAGGCTGCCGAGCCGACCGATATCTTCGCTTCGGCTCTGACCGTTGCCACTCGCAACGGCCGTGTCCTCGCCACTCTCGGCGTGCTCACCAAGGCTGTCCTTGCCAAGGCCGACATCAAGCAGCCCGTCTACTTCGCCGAACTCGATTGGGATGCCCTTACGGCTCTCGCCGCAAAGCATACAACTACATTCACGCCGCTGCCCCGTGCGCAAGCCGTGAAGCGCGACCTGTCGCTGCTCGTCAAGACTTCGGTGACTATGGCCGACATCGAACAGGTGGTGCGCCAGAGCGAACGTCGCCTGCTGCGCGACATCTCGCTCTTCGACGTCTACGAAGGCAAGGGCCTGCCCGAAGGCACCAAGTCGTATGCCATTACAATCATCCTGCGCGATGACGAGAAGACTCTCAACGACAAGGCCGTCGACGCCGTTATGAACAAGATAATCGCCAACCTCAAGAAGCAGCTTGGCGCCGAACTCCGATAACAACAATATAACAATACATAACTACAAACAATAGAACACCACAATGGGAAGAGCATTTGAATACCGCAAAGCCCGCAAACTCAAGCGCTGGGGCAATATGTCGCGTACATTCACACGCATAGGTAAGGAAATCACCATCGCCGCAAAAGCCGGCGGTCCCGATCCCTCGACCAACCCTCGCCTCCGCGCCCTCATGCAGAACGCCAAGGCAGCCAACATGCCCAAAGATACCGTAGAACGTGCCATCAAGAAGGCTACCGATAAGGAAGCCGGCGACTACAAGGAAATCACTTATGAAGGATACGGCCCCTTCGGTATCGCTATCTTCGTAGAGGCTGCTACCGATAATAATACACGTACCGTGGCCAACGTTCGCTCGTACTTCACCAAGTTCGGCGGCTCGCTCGGTACTCAGGGTTCGCTCACATTCCTCTTCGACCACAAGTCGGTCTTCAAAATCAAACCCAAGGACGGCATCTCGCTCGAAGATCTCGAATTGGAACTCATCGATTACGGTGTCGATGAACTCGTTGACGACGAAGATGAAGACGGCAACGAAATCATCGTGCTCTACGGCGGCTTCGAAGACTACTCCAACATCCAGAAGTATCTCGAAGAAAACGGCTTCGAAATCATCTCGTCGGAGTTTGAACGCATCCCCAACGACCTGAAGGAAGTCACAGCCGAACAGCGCGAGACAATCAACAAACTGCTCGAAAAGATCGAAGACGACGAAGATGTGCAGAACGTATTCCACAATATGGCCGAAGAAGCCGACGAGGAATAAGTAAACGTTTGTTTCAAAATTATATACAACCAACGACGCGCTGCCCACGTATTCAGGGCAGCGCGTCGTCGTGTTTTCATCCGCAAGTAGCGGCATGCCTGTGGCATGCCCTTAATGTCCAATACGCTGTGTTATAATTAATTGTGCGTTGAGCGACGGCGGGCGGGCCAAAGGCTCGCCCCTACCTTTGCCGGCTTTTGCCGGCATTACGTTAATTTTGAAACACCATCGCAGCATCAACTGTCTAATTTTTTTGATTTTGCGGAGTCGAAAAAAAATTGTAACTTTGCAGTCGGGTAAGTCCTACACGACTAGCTCCTTGAGAATTCCCCCAGGTCTTGACCGAAGCAAGGGTATCAGGTTGTAGCAGTGCGATGTAGTAAGCTTACCCTTTTTTATTTTCCAATCCAAAATTCCCGATATATCCTATGCGAACAGCCAAAGAGGTGGAACACTGCACATTGCTCGGCAATACCGGGGTGAAATATCCCACGCAGTACTGTCCCGAAATCCTTGAGACATTTGTCAACAAACATCCCGACAACGAGTATCTGGTATCGTTCAACTGCCCGGAATTCACATCGCTGTGTCCCAAGACCGGTCAGCCCGACTTTGCCACCATCACCATTAATTATATACCGCGCGTGGAGATGGTCGAAAGCAAGAGCCTCAAGTTGTATCTTTTCAGCTTCCGCAACCACGGCGACTTCCACGAGGACTGCGTCAACATCATCATGAAAGATCTGGTGAAGTTGATGAATCCGCGCTATCTCGAAGTCATCGGACACTTCACACCGCGTGGCGGCATTTCGATATACCCCTTTGCCAACTACGGCGATGACGAGCATCAGGACTTGGTGAAGTCGCGTATGCTCGCAATGTTTAACGTCAATTCCCAACCGCGATGAAACGAGACGCTCTTATGGTGGTGAGCGGCGGCATGGATTCTACCACTATGCTCTACGAATACGCCGACCGCATTGCTCTTGCCGTGACATTCAACTACGGCTCGAACCACAATGCCCGCGAGATAGAATGCGCGCGCTACAACTGCGAGAAGCTCGGTATCGAACTTCTTGTGGTAGATATGCCGTTCATAGGCAAATACTTTGAAAGTTCGCTCCTTAGCGGCGCCGACAGCATACCCGAAGGCAACTACGACGACGAGAATATGCGCTCGACCGTCGTGCCGTTTCGCAACGGCATAATGCTCTCCGTGGCGGCCGGCATTGCCGAAAGTCGCGGCCTCACCAAGCTGATGATGGCCAATCACGGCGGCGACCACGCCATCTATCCCGACTGTCGCGCCGGCTTCGTCGATGCTATGTCGAAGGCAATCAGTGAGGGAACTTACGACCATATCACCATCGATGCTCCTTACACCGGCATCACCAAGACCGACATCGCACGACATGGTGCCCGCCTTGGTATCGACTACAGCCACACCTATTCGTGCTACAAAGGCGGTGTCAAACACTGCGGTCGTTGCGGCACCTGCACCGAACGCCGTCAGGCATTCGCCGATGCCGGCATCCCCGACCCCACCGAGTACGAGGATTGATGAGTGGCGAAATCGGCAAAACAGTTGGTCATTATAGGCTATCTTATTGGAAATTAGAAAAAAAAACCTTATCTTTGCACGATTTTCAAGAAGAAATAAAATATTTAATAAGCAATTTATGAATCCAATTAAAAAAACCATCGTGCTCGCTGACGGTCGCACCATCACACTTGAGACCGGGAAACTTGCCAAGCAGGCCGATGGAGCGGTAGAGTTGCGTATGGGCAACACTATGCTTCTTGCCACCGTGGTGTCGGCCAAGGAAGCAGGCGAAGGTGTTGACTTTATGCCACTTACAGTTGAGTACAAAGAGAAGTTTTCTTCGTCCGGTCGTTTCCCCGGCGGTTTCCTCAAGCGCGAAGGCCGCGCCAGCGATTACGAAATCCTCACCTCTCGCCTGGTCGACCGTGTGTTGCGCCCCTTGTTCCCCGACAACTATCACGCTGACACATTCGTCAACATAACCATGTTCTCGGCCGACGGCGTCGACATGCCCGATGCACTTGCCGGCCTTGCCGCTTCGGCTGCCCTCGCCGTGAGCGACATCCCCTTCAACGGTCCTATCAGTGAAGTGCGTGTAGCACGCATCGACGGACAGTTTGTAATCAACCCCACATTCGAACAGCTCGAAAAGGCCGATATGGAACTCATGGTCGGCGCCACCTACGACAACATCATGATGGTGGAAGGCGAGATGAACGAAGTGTCGGAACTCGACCTGCTCAACGCACTGCGCACCGCACATGAAGCCATCAAGGCTCAGTGCCTCGTCGTAAACGAACTCGCCGAAGCAGCCGGTGCCACCGTTAAGCGCGAATACTGCCACGAAGTCAACGACGAAGATCTCCGCAAGGACGTTCACGACAAGTGCTACGACAAAGCTTACGCTATCGCAAAGACCGGTGCTGCCGACAAGCACTGGCGTCAGGATTCATTTGATGCTATCTGCCAAGAATATATCGATTCGCTCCCCGAAGACGAACGCGAAGAAAAAGAACCGCTGGTAAAACGCTACTACCACGATGTGGAAAAGGAAGCTATGCGTCGCTGCGTGCTCGACGAAGGCATCCGTCTCGACGGCCGCAAGACCACCGAAATCCGCCCCATCTGGTGCGAGACCGACTACCTGCCCGGACCTCACGGATCGGCTGTGTTCACCCGCGGTGAGACACAGGCTCTCGCCACCGTCACCCTCGGCACCAAGCTCGACGAGAAGATTCTCGACGACGTGCTCAACCAGGGTCGCGAACGCTTCCTGCTCCACTATAATTTCCCTCCCTTCTCTACAGGCGAAGCCCGTCCCCAGCGTGGCGTAGGCCGTCGTGAAATCGGTCACGGCAACCTCGCACATCGCGCCCTGAAGCGTATGTTCCCCGACGATTTCCCCTACGTATGCCGCATCGTCAGCGACATCCTCGAATCTAACGGTTCGTCGTCAATGGCCACCGTATGCGCCGGCACCCTCGCTCTGCTCGACGCCGGTGTGAAGATGAAGAAGCCCGTAGCCGGTATCGCCATGGGTCTTATCAGCGACGGTTCGAAGTACGCTATCCTGAGCGACATCCTCGGCGACGAAGACCACCTCGGCGATATGGACTTCAAGGTAACAGGTACGAAGGACGGCATCACAGCCACCCAGATGGATATCAAGTGCGACGGCCTCAGCTACGAAATCCTTGAGAAGGCTCTTCTCCAGGCTCGCGACGGTCGTCTCCACATCCTCGGCATCATCAACGATACAATCCCCGCACCTCGCGAAGACTACAAGCCCAACGTTCCGCGCATCGTCACCATGACAATCCCGAAGGAACTCATCGGTGCTGTAATCGGCCCGGGCGGAAAGGTAATCCAAGGTATTCAGGAAGCATCTGGTGCAACAGTATCTATCGACGAAATCCCCGAAGGCGGCTATATCGAAGTTGCAGCCACCAACAAGGAATCGCTCGACAAGGCTCTCGAAATGATCAACGCTATCGTAGAACTTCCCGAAGAAGGCAAGACATATCACGGCACGGTTCGTTCGATTATGGACTTCGGTGCATTCGTGGAATTCATGCCCAACCGCGACGGTCTGCTCCATATCAGTGAAATCTCGTGGGATCGTCTCCCCGATATGGAAGCATCGGGCCTCAAGGAAGGTGACCACGTCGATGTCAAGCTCATCGAAATCGACAAGAAGACCGGCAAGTATCGTCTGTCGATGCGTGCGCTCATCGAGAAGCCCGAAGGCTACGTAGAACCCCAGCGCCGCGAACGTGCACCTCGCCGCGAAGGCGACAACCGCGGTGAACGCGGCGAACGCCGCGGCCCGCGTCGCGACAACCGCGACCGCGCTCCCCGCAAGGATAAAGAATAAAATTCCCCATATAGTAATAGAAAGTGGATGCGACCGGCGGTCGCGTCCACTTTTGCTTTATATAAACGGTTATATCGCATTAAAAGATGTTAAATCGCGACGTTTACAACAATATTATTCCTAACTTTGAACACCTTGAATCCCCCTAAAGGATACAACTGCTTAACGACTATACAACAACTCTTTATAATTCAATTTCTTAACCTAAAAAAATCCAAGCATGAAGAAACTCTTCTTGACAGCCTTGGCAGTATCTATGGCACTGATGGGTCGTGCCCAGTTGGTGGAAGTTGCATCGATAGCATCGGTGGCTCTCCCCCAGGGCGTGACAAGCGACATGGCTACTGTCAGTCCCGACGGCTCGTATGCTGTCGTAGGACAACTGAGTGGCAATCGCCTTGTGAAGGTTGATTTCGCTACCGGCACCACTTCGGTTATCACCGAAAACGGCAATGCCAACGGTGTTACAATCAGCCCCGACGGCAACAACATCGTGTTCCGCACCACCACGTTCAACAAGAACCACCTGCGCTACACCGGTCTGAATGCCGTAAATCTTACCACAGGCAAGGAAAGCCGGTTGGTAAAACCCTCGCGTCACCTCAATGCCGGTGTCGCAATCTCCAACGAAGGTGTTACCGCCGTTGAAAACGGCAGTGCCCGCGTTAAGTCGTTTACCGGAGCAAAGGCTCTGTCGATGCCTGTCGCTTCGATCAACTACGGTCACCTCGACATCACCGTCAACGGCAAGACCACCACTCTCGATCCTCAGGGTCGCGGCAGCTACTTGTGGCCCTCGATCAGCCCCGACGGCACACAGGTGGTTTACTGCCTCAGCGGTGCCGGCACATTCGTGTGCAACATCGACGGCACTAACGTTCGTCGCATCGGCAACCTCCGCGCCGCTCGCTGGCTCGGCAACGACAAGGTCGTAGCCATGAACGACAAGGACAACGGCGAACAGATCACATCGTCGGAAATCGTTGTCAGCGACCTCGCCGGCACGCATCAGACCATCACATCGGCTGATATGATCGCACTCTACCCGAGCGCATCGGCCGACGGTCGTATCATCACCTTCTCCACTCTCGAAGGTGCTCTCTATGTTATTAACCTTAAATAATAAGCGACGCGAATATGAAAAAACTTATTATAGCCGCCATGGCAATGGCTGTGGGCGCTGCCGCTTCGGCCAAAACAGCCGACGAACTCCGCGTCTACATCAACCCCGGCCACGGCTCGTGGACCGCTAACGACCGCCCCTGTACGCTGGTCGGCCACGGTGCTTACAGCCGCACAAATACAGATACTCTGTCGTTCTTCGAATCGAACACCAACCTGCGTAAGGGCTTCGGCGTTCTCGAAAAACTTCGTGAATACGGCCTCAAATACGACGCCACCCTCAATCAGACCGGCGAACGCTGGCAGATCGGTGCCGCTCGCGATATGTCGAACAACATCGTGATGTCGCACGTGAAGTGCGGACCCTACCACGACGACAACGGCACCTCGGGTCAGCTCGGTGCTGCCGCTCCCGCCGACCTCGCTTACTACAACCGCAGCCTCACCGAGATCAGCCAGGAAGTGGATGCCAACAACTTCGATATGTTCATCTCGATTCACTCGAATGCTGCAACCGAAGGTTCTACCTCCAACTATCCCTTGTTCCTCTATCGCGGTTACGACACTCCGAAGGAAGGCGACGGGGTCGATGTATCGCTCGAAATGCAGCAGACATCCGTTGCAATGGCAAAGGCTTGCTGGGACTATGCATACGCCAATAAGCATATGATGTGGACCGCCTACAATACCGGCACCAACATCCGCGGCGACCTCAACTTCTACGGTGAAGGTTCTACCGGCGCAACCGGCGCTTACGGCTACCTCGGCGTGTTGAAGCACCACTGCCCGGGCTTCCTGGTTGAAGGTTACTTCCACACATATCAGCCCGCTCGCCACAAGGCTATGAACTTCGATACCGACTACATCGAAGGTTATGCCTACGCTCACGGTATCGCCGATTACTTCGGCCTGAAGAAAGAAAGCACAGGTGAAATCTATGGCGTCGTTCGCGATCTCCACGAACGCTTCACCGATGCAGCCTACACTCCCAACCCCACCACCGACGATAAGTTCATGCCCCTCAACGGCGTGAAGGTTATCCTCCACAAGGGCGACAAGGAAGTGGCTACATACACCACCGACAACTACTACAACGGAGCGTTTGTATTCAAGGGTGTTGAACCCGGCACATACACCATCACATTCGAAAGTGCCGACTACAAGCCCCTCGACGAACCGCTGACAGTGGAAGTGGTTGCCGCCAACACGGTATTCCCCACCGTACAGCTCGAATCGGTCAACTACGTTCCCCCGACAGTAGTTTACGAAGATTATCCCAACGAATATATGCCCGGCTCGGCAGTGCCCGCCGACGAATATAACTTCGAATCGGTATATGCCGACCAGGAAATCGCCGAACTCGCCGGCAAGACCGTTCGCCGCACCGTATATCGCAACGGCAACGTATACATCCTCGCCCTCGATGCCGATAACAATCCTACCATCCTTGTTGTCAACGGTGCCACACACGAAGTCACCAACGTATCGGTAGAAGGTATCGAAAAGGGTAAGAAGGCCACCGACGGTGTTGCCGACGAAGCACGTCTGCTTGCTGTAGGTGATATTCAGGTTACAGCCGACGGCTATCTGCTCGCTTCCAACGTTTCGGAAAACACCTATAATCCCGAGAACGAAACAACCATTTACAAGTGGGAGAACGACAAGAACGGTATTCCTACGGGCAATGCGGCAGCATGGCTCACGACAGTCAAGTCGGGCAATATGTACAACGCCTACACCGGCGATACATTTGCATACGAAGGCACTACTGCCGAAGGTAACGTTTACCTTTCTTCGGAAACCTGCTACGACTCGCACAAGGTATTCCTTTCGACGATTTCGGTTGTCGACGGTGCCAAGATCAATGAAGGCTATGACAACAAGCTCGCCTTCACATCCGCAAAGGCCGGTGCCGACTATCGCCTGATCGCTTCGCCGTTCGACAAGAATTCGGTGATCATTGTCGGCATCAACCGCGACGATTTCGATATGGCTCAGTACACAATCGGTACGGGCGAGAGCAACACTTGGACAACCGGTGAACTTCCCGAAGGTACTGTTGCCAAGGCAGGTCTCGGCGGTGTCAACTTCTTCAAGTACATCGGCGCTACCTACGCAGCTGTTCCCGTCAACACAGCCGACGGCAATACCGGTGTTGCACTTGTCGACGTTACCAACGGCCTTGCCAACGCCAAGGTCATCAAGACTGTCGGCACTGAAAAGGCTGCCGCTGAAGGCCTCGGTGCAGCTCTCGGTACGACAATGGTTGAACGCGACCTCGACGACAAGGTGACCAACGGCTACATGGATCTCTATGTTCTCCGCAACGGCGCTATCTCGAAGGTTACAACCAATGGTGTAAATCAGCCCCGCCACCGTTCGGAACAGGCCTATGCTCTCGCAATGACTGAAAACGACGGCGTGTATGAATTCACATTCAAGGTAACAGGCGACGTAGTCGACTCCAAGATTATCCTCACTCCCGCCGAAGAAGGCAAGGAAGTGGTTGAAATTCCCGTAGGTGCAGTGACAAAGGCAGAAGGCGGCAAGGTTCAGTACAACGCAGCCGACCTCAGCGGTTCATACACATGGGCCGTAGAGGTACAAAGCCCCGTCATCGCTTCGACATCCGCTTACCTCACTCCGTCCTACGACTTCACACTGCCTACACGCGGTGGCGTCGTAACCATCACCGATCCCGAATACGACACCTTCGGTTACACCGTAGTATCGCAAGGCAAGGGCAACGGTTTTGAACTCTACACTCCCGACGATCAGTTCGTAGGCCGCTACCATGCAGGTTCTCCCTTCAATATGAGCAACAACTCGTCGGCATTCCGCGGTGACCAACTCCATGGCAAGGCTGTCTTCGCCGACTGGAGCGACAGCAACTCGGGTTACTTCATCCTCGATCCCGCCAATATGGAAGCCGAACCTGTCCAGATGCTTCAGGGTACACGTAAGAGCACCGGTGCATTCGAATACAACGGCGCTATCATCGGCGGCGGTTCTTCGTGCGTTGCCTTCCAGGGCAAGGGTGAAGACACCAAGATGTACACATTCGAAGAAGACTGCGAACTCGTTAAGCCTAACGGCGACAACATCCTTGTTCGCTACGACCTCGGCGACAGCGAGACTATCGTGAAGGCTCCCGACTACGACTTCGATCGTATGTTCACCGGTTCAAGCTTTATGTACAACACCAACGTTGAAGTCGTAACAACTGAAGACGGTATGTTCGTTGCACAGGTTCGTTCGCAAGGCAACAACTCGTCGAGCGTTCCCGCATTCGTCTACATCAACAACGACGGCGACATCCTGCTCAACTCTGCCGACATCGACGGTCTTGACTCGGGCAACTCGGGTGTGGCTCTCAACAAGGAAAAGACTCTTGCAGCAGTCGGTACATACACCGCCATCAACATCTACGATGTTACCTGGAACGGTGCCAAGCCCGAACTCTCGTTCAAGTACGAAATTCCTCTGACCGACTCGCAGTGGACACAGCTCAAGTTTGACAACGCAGGCAACCTCCACGGTTACATCGGCGGTCGCGGCTACCGCATGTATTCACTTGTCAATGCCGAACCTCGCGCAATCACTCCCGCCAAGTCGACAATGATTGTCGAAGGCACAGGCAGCGCAGTTATCGACATCGACGCAGCTGAAGAAGTCGACGCTCCCGAAGTTTACTACAACCTTCAGGGCGTACGCGTGGCAGCCGATGCTCTCACCCCCGGCATTTATGTTAAGGTTAAGGGCACAACAGCCACCAAGGTAGTCGTTAAATAATCGACAATAAACCTCTTTCATCACAGCAGCCGCCCGGCATCCGAGCGGCTGCTTTTATTTTACCCACACTGAAAAGATTTTGAGAATTTCGGATATTTCAGTAGAAAAGATTATGAGAATTTGGAGTATTTAGTCAGAAAAGATTTTGAGAATTTCGGAAGTGTTGCTAAATTTGCCAATAGATTTGTCAGTCGTTACTGCGGCGATAATTATCTGAAACAACTATTTGATCACACGCCAATAGCTAACACTAAAATACTAACTCTTCAAAACCACTCCATGAAGAAACTTTTACTCACACTTCCCGCGCTGTGTATGTTCGCTTACATGGCATCGGCTGTCGAACGCGGTAATACGCTCACCTCGGGTGATGTCGTTTTCAATGTCGACACAGTATTCCACGCCAAAGTCGGTCCCGGTACCACACAAACGTCGTTGCGCCTCACAGGTCCGATGTCACTCAACGTGTTCTACCTCACCATCGACAAGACCACGCCTAATGTATCGTTCCGCACTCTCAGCGGTGGCGACAAGGTGGCCGGCAACGGATGCCCCTCGCAGATGGCGGCAGCCCATACCCACGACGGCTTGCACTACTTCGCTGGCTCCAACGGCGACTTCTACTACACCAGCGGTACGGCAACGAACGGTTCGAGCATCGTCGGCACACCGACCAACGCATTTACCCTCGATCGCGAGGTGTTCCGCACTTGCAACGGCTCGTATCAGTTCTCGGTCGACGTTGAAGGCATCGCACGCATCTGTCGCCTCAACTATCAGAAGGGTACCGCCAAGCATGGCGACGACGAAGTGGCTTTCAAGGCTATCAACAACAGCGCTCCGAACAATGGTGTTACCCTCTATACATCGAAATTCTGGGGCTCGCCCAACCAGGGTGACTATGCCGGCGCTTGCTCCGAAGTAAGCGCACGTCTCGTGGAAGGCGACAACTTCTGGGCCGGTTGCTCCTATCGCCTCGAAGTGACTTCGGATCCGACTCATACCGGCGACCTCACAATTCCGGATGACGGCTTTGTAATCCTCGGTCGCGGCACAGGCGACACATTCGTCAACAGCCTCAAGACCGGCGACATCGTTACATTCGACAATATCACCCTCACGCCCGAAGGGGAATCAATCGTTCCTACATGTGTCGTATCGGGTAATCCCAAGAACATCGGCAACGGTCAGAACCTCCATTCCGAGGCTGAGCGCGGCGATGCTGCCGACCGTCATCCTCGTACCGGTATCGGTGTCAGCGCCGACGGCAACAAGATTGTGATGATGGTAGTCGACGGTCGCACTGTGGCATCGGTAGGTTGTTCGACAGGCACGCTCGGCGACATCCTTCTCTACGCCGGTTGCGCTGAAGGTGTCAATCTCGACGGCGGCGGTTCTTCAACCCTCTACACCGAAGCTCTCGGCGTACGCAATCACTGCTCCGACGGCAAAGAACGTTCGGTATCGAACGCCATCTATGCCGTGCTCGAAGCACCTGAAGATCAGAATGTGGCTGAAATCTCGTTCTACGACTACAACCCCACCATACCCTACCTCGGCATGTGCACCCCGCGTATTATGTCGTTCAATCAGTACGGTCTCTCTCTCGACACCGACTTCAAGGACTACACATTGACTTGCGACCCCGAACTCGGTCAGATTATGGCCGACGGCAAGACCGTATATGTCACCGGTACGGGTATGCACGCCCTCACCGCTCACTATGGCGATGCAGAAGTTACAATCCCCGTGATGATCGACAATGCTTCTGAGGCAACTCTCGTATCGCCCTCGATTATCATCGACTCCAAGCACCCCTACTACATCGGCCTTTACTCAACCGTAAAGGGTACTCAGATTCCTCTGAATCCTGCTGCATTGTCTTGGACATCTGCCGATGCCTCTATCGCAACAGTCAGCGAACAAGGTATTGTTTCAGCCGTAAGCAACGGTACGGTTAATATTATCGGTCACCTCGGCGACATCGAAGTTACACAGTCAATCACCGTTGAAAACTGCGATCAACCCGCCAAGGCTCTTCTCGACCTCGAAGGCCTTGCCGATTGGACCGTCACCAAGACCGGTTTGAAAGATGTTGTTGTCGAAGCCCTCGGCGAAGGCTTTGCCGCCGACTACACAGTGTCGTCGACTCGCGGAACCAAGCTGACAATTATGCCCAAGGCTGCCACCTACGGTATTCCCGCAGCAATCGATTTGCAGGTAAATCCTGGTGAGGCAACTATCACCAAACTCACGGTCAACCTTCGTGCCGCCAACTCCAACGATCTCGTGCCCGTTGAGCTTCAAGTAGTCCCCGGCGAAGTAAACAACTATCGCATCCTCCTTGCCGATAACTTCGACGTCGAAGATCTCTCTACATTCCCCGTGGAACTCGTTTCGACAATCTTCACAATCGGTGATGCCAACAAGGCCGTACGCCGTATCGAAGTTCCTGTCGTAAATCAGGTTTACGACCTCGAAAGCGGTGTTGAAAGTGTCGCTGCCGATGCTGCGGATCTCGCAGTCACGGTAGCCGACGGCGTTGCATATCTTGCAAGCGAAGCTGCTGTAATCAGCGTAAGCGACCTCAGCGGTCGCGTTATTGCTACCGGCGCAGGCTCGTCAATCGCTCTGCCCGCAGGCCACGGTGTTGTTCTCCTCACAGCCGACGGCGCCACCGTCAAAGTCGTCTATTAATCTCCGACGATCCACCTCATAAAACAAGCGAGCCGCATCAATCAAAGATGCGGCTCGCTCTCTTTATGTTTTATTTTCTAATTTGTCGAAATATTTGACTCATAATTTGTTTATGTGATATTAATGCATTACTTTTGTGATACAAAATAATACATAGGTTATGAATACTGCAATAACGCGTAAACAAACATCATTCAGACTGAGTGAAAGTCTCATCAATAGCTTGCGAGAGGAAGCACGTCGGCATAATCGCAGTCTCAATAATTATGTTGAAAGTATATTGATGGCCTTTGTTGCGCAAAAGCCCAACGCCACGACGCTTGCTGCTATGAAAGAGGCCGAATCAGATAAGAACTTGGAAACACTGGATTTATCGCAATTTCAAGATTTTGTAAAGTCGCTATGAAAATCCTGAAACTTACAGGGCAGTTTAAAAATACAATAACGCTGGTCAGATTCGGTTCGCATTCTGAAGTCTTTTGATAAATTCCGTGGTGAAGCATTGATATATGAGGCGTTTTTTCGTAACTTTGCGCATTATACTTACCGCAAAATACGATAGCTATGAATATGCTTCAACTATATATAAGCCAATCGCACCGAGGCTTTAAGAGCGTGCGCAATATCAATCCGGCCGAGAGCGTTCAGCGTCATATCTACGATGTGCGGCGCGTGCTCGAACAGCTTGATTACAATGCAGCCGAAAAGCACCTCTTCTACCTCATAAAGTATATAGATGAAGGCTCGTTTTTCACAATACTTCGTACTATTCCCGACCAATCGGCCGACCATTTGGCTACGACGATTTTCGTCCCCAACGGGCTGAAAATCACTAAGGAAGAATTATATGATGTTGTGCGACGCACCACACGCATCATCTCCAATTCGTCGGTGAGCGCCGAAGATATGTCCGAGTTGCGCTCGCTGTTCAGTCGCGAATATCCTATCGTCGCCGACGCTCCGGCTATGGTTGAATCATACGGCCGCGAATTTGCCCATATATTTTATGGCGACGGCACAGGACACACTCTCATTGACTTCCTTGGCGAATCGCTTTATCAGCCGGCCTTCCTAAAGTACGAAGGTGTGTTGCTGATTGATGCCGAACTTGGCGTCACAGCTACCGGCGATGACCTCACCGACTTCCAATTGCAGCAGACCGTGACGCTGTTCCCGCCCAAAGAAAACAACAGCGGTTTTATGCCCCATATCTATCGTCGTCAGTTCACGCAGCCGTTCCTTGTGCCGCTTGGCGACAAGGTGTCTATCGTGTGGCGCCGCGGCGGCTTTGAAGAGCAGGATCAGGAGATTGTAGTTGACCGCGACGGTATGGAGATTCCGGTAATTGCCACGAGTGAATCGCGCAAGTCGATCACTCCGGCATCGTTCTATGTAACATCGCAGTCGACCCACGCACAGATTCACAGTGCCGTGATAACCGTCAACGGCATCGAGATAACAAGCGCTCATCACTTCACTCAGGACGAATTGAAAAATGCCGAAGTCATTGTCCGTGCGCAAGGCTACGGTACATTCCATCAGAAACTCGACCTTGCTGCCACAACTCAGGCATTGATTCAATTGCCCGAACAGCGCAAGATTTATCGCTTCGAACTTCCGGTGAAATCGTCGGAGCTCGGCGCTCCCATTCATTTTGAAATCCACACCAAGCGCGATATAGCCGACAGTCCCCTCGAAGGCTACGAACTCAACGACGGCATTCAGGAGGGTGTAACGCGCGTCAACCATCTGCGCTACGTGGGAGGTACGCCGTTGATCTCACGTCGTATGATAGGCTATGCCGCCGGCGTGTTTATTGTCGGCTTCTTGTTGGGCTGGCTGCTTATGGGCGGTTGTGGCGGCAATAAAGCCGACTCGGCGGCGGCTGATTCCACGGCAGTGGTAGCCGCACAGCAGGCTCCGAACGCTCAGAGTATTCAGAGTACTCCGACGGCCACGCAGAATACTCCGAGCACTCAGGCGCAGCCTGCCGCCTCACCCGCGCCCGCACAAGCAACTACCGGCAAGGCCTCTAAAGAAGCTGTCAACTATCTCGACAACAACAAGCAGTGGAAATGCGACCAACTTGAAAAGATAGCCGACCTGCGCGGTCTTTTTGACGACCTCAACCACTTCCGCTATGAGCGCATCAAGACCTATTGGGCGCCTCGTCTCGAAGGCTCGCGCAGTTTTGCAAAGGTAGTGACAGCTGTTACCGAAGGTTCACGCAAGAAAATCTTCACTCCCGGAGCATCGGATACCTACTGCTCGGCCAATGACAACACCATTTCATGGGTGCCTTACACCTATAAGGTCGACCCGTCGAAGTAATTGGCGACTTAACTACAATCAGCAACACATAATACCCTGAATAAAACAAATGCGAACACTCTCATACATAGTTTTGCTGGCCGGAGCCGTACTTTCCGCGCAATCGCTCCGTGCAGCCGAATCGATTACGGCCACCACGGCTCAAGGCCGTCGTGTTACGGTCACTGCTGTCAATCGTAATATTCTCAAGATAACGAATATAGCGCCGGGCGAGCAGCCGATGGCCTCGCGGGCGGTGGTCGGTCAAGCCGACAAGTCCGGAGAATCCGTTGTGGCTCGTGCCGGTGAATTTACTACCACACTGTCGACACCGGCCGGCGTCACCGCAATCCTCGACAATCGCACCGGTTTTCTCACTATCAGCGCCGGTAACGGCAAGTTGATTACCGATAACGGCGTCCGCTCAGTCGCCGGTGATAAGCATACGATTGCGTTGCAGACAACATCCACCGGCTCGATGTACGGTGCCGGCGAACGCGGTCATCGCCTCAATCTGCGGGGCGATACACTTGCAATGTACAATCGCCAGAACTACGGATATACTGGCAGCGATCCGCGTATATCGCAGATGAATATCACGATGCCGCTGTTCTTGTCGTCTGACGGCTTCGCCCTGCTCTTCGACGACTACTCGCGTGCCGAAATGATTCTCGGCAACCCTATCGAATACATAACCGAGAATCCCAATCCGGTCACTTATTACTTTGTCAACGGCGCTGAAACACTTGCCGACGTCACCGAACAACTCTCGTCGCTCACAGGTCGACAGCCGCTGCCGCCGCTGTGGTCGCTTGGCTACATTACATCGAAGTATGGCTACCGAACGCAGGATGAAACAATCGGCGTGGTAGACACCCTTAAGCGTGCCGGCTATCCGCTCGACGGCATCGTGCTCGATCTCTATTGGTACGGCAAGGAACAAGATATGGGGCGCCTCGCATGGGATGCCGAGCAATGGCCCGCTCCCGAGCGTATGCTTAAAGACTTGCACCGTCGCGGTGTAAATCTGGTTGCCATCAGCCAGCCCTATGTATTGCGCAACGGCCGAGGTGTCGACAATTACAATGATCTCAGCAGTCGCGGTATGCTTCTGCGCGACACTGCCGGCAACACTCAGGAAGTGAAAATATGGGTTGGCGAAGGCGGTATGTTCGACGTGTCGAATCCCGACACTCGCACGTGGCTCTCGGAGCGCTACCGCCAACTTACCGATATGGGAGTCGACGGTTGGTGGGGAGATCTCGGCGAACCGGAGGTGCATCCTCTCACCGGCCTGCACCACAACGGCCTCACTACTCCGGCCTATCACAATCAGTACGGCAACGATTGGAGTGAAATCATCAGCGATCTCTTCGCTCGCAACTATCCCAAGCGTCGCCTGCTCACGATGATGCGCGGCGGCACCATAGGTTTGCAACGATACAGTGTGTTTCCGTGGTCGACCGACGTTTCGCGCTCGTGGGGCGGCCTCGAACCTCAGGTGCGCATTATGCTTCAGTCGGGCCTGAGCGGCCTCGGGTATATGGGGCACGACGTCGGCGGCTTTGCTGTTGACCCCGACAACGCTTATATGCCAGAACTGTACGTACGCTGGCTGCAACTCGGTCTGTTCTCACCGATGCTTCGCACTCATGCACAGCAATTTGCAGAACCGTACAAATATCCGATGTATGCCTCGATTATAGAGCCGCTGATAAAGCAGCGCTATCGCTGGTTGCCCTACAACTATACACTTGCTTGGGAGAATGCCTCGAAGGGTTATCCTCTCGTGCGTCCGCTCAATTTCACCGAGGCAGGCCGTACCTACGACGACATCAGCGATGAATATCTGTGGGGCTCGGAGGTGCTCGTAGCACCGGTGATGACCGAAGGCGCTACAAGCCGCAGTGTGACATTCCCGGCAGGGCAATGGATGTCGATCGACAATCCGCAGAAGGTCTACGAAGCTCACAGCACTGTCACAGTCGATGCTCCGCTCGAAGTGTTGCCTGTCTTCGTGAAGGCCGGTGCATTCATCCCTACGGCCGAATATAAAATGGAAAATACCGGCGACTACAATCCGGTTCGGCTTACAGTCAATTACTATCCTGTCGCCGGAGTTGAATCATCGTATACGATGTACGATGACGACCGTCAATCGCCTCGCTCGCTCTCTGACGGCAATTATCGCCTTATCACATTCAAGGGACAAGGCGGCGATCGCATCTCAATCGATGCCACAGGTACATATCCGGCAGCGGCTGCCAACATCGACATCAATTTGGTTATCAACCGCGTCGCAGGTCCGGCAACACTGCGTGTCAACGGCCGCGTGATGAAGCCTCGCTATGATGCCGCAGCGCACACGCTGACACTGAAACTTCACTGGCCGGTACAACGTTCACTCATCATCGAATCAAACAATCTCACACTATGTTCTCAGGAATAGTAGAAGAAGCGGCTACCGTGGTTGCCGCTACACTCGGCGACGGCAATCTGCGCCTGCGCGTTCGCTCCTCATTTGCCAATGAATTGAAAATCGACCAGTCGGTGGCACACAACGGCGTATGCCTTACAGTTGTGGCTCTGCATCCCGAAGATTCGTCGTACGAAGTGGTCGCTATCCGCGAGACGCTCGAACGCTCCAACCTCGGTGACCTCCGTGCCGGCGACCTCGTCAATCTCGAACGTTCTATGGTGATGAACGGACGCCTCGACGGCCACATCGTTCAAGGTCATGTGGACTGCACAGCCGAGTGCGTCGACATCGAGGACGTCGAAGGCAGCCGTTACTTCAAGTTCGCATATACCATAGCTCCAGAGATGCGCCGCAAAGGCTATATGACCGTGGAGAAAGGCTCCGTGACCGTCAACGGCGTGAGCCTCACCGTATGCGATTCCACCGAGACTTCGTTCCGCGTGGCGATCATCCCTTACACCCTCGAACACACAAACTTCTGCCGCATCGCCGTCAGCACACGCGTCAACCTCGAATTCGACATCCTCGGCAAATACATCGCCGGATTAATACCTGCCTGATATTATGCTTGTAAAGACTTATGCGGCGGCGGTGCGCGGTATTGATGCCATTGTGGTCACGATTGAAGTATCGATCGGTCACGGCATTATGTTTACCATAGTCGGCCTGCCCGACGCGGCCGTCAAAGAAAGTCATCAGCGTGTCATATCGGCTATCACCCATTGCGGCTATTCACTGCCGCGCAAGGGCATGATTGTGAATCTCGCTCCGGCAGATGTGAAAAAGGAAGGTGCAGCCTACGACCTGCCGATTGCGATAGCTTTGCTGGTCGGTTCGGAAATCATCATCGCTCCAGAACTCGATCGCTATATGATTCTCGGCGAGTTGTCGCTCGACGGCACGCTGCGTCCGATTACCGGAGCTCTGCCTATGGCTATCGAAGCTCGTAAGCGCGGATTCAAGGGCATAATTGTGCCGGCGGAGAACGCCACGGAAGCCGCCGTGGTCAATAATCTCGAAGTTTACGGACTGCACAATCTTATCGAGGTAATAGACTTCCTTACGGGTAATGCGCGGTTCGAACCTACGGTGTTCGACACACGAGCCGAATTTGCTCGTTCGCAACAGGCGTTCGACTTCGATTTCAGCGATGTCAAGGGCCAACAGGAAGTGAAGCGAGCCTTTGAAGTGGCATGTGCCGGCGGGCACAACATTCTGCTCGTAGGTCCTCCCGGCTCGGGCAAATCAATGCTGTCCAAGCGACTGCCGTCGATAATGCCGCCGCTGTCGCTTGCCGAGGCTCTCGAAACGACAAAAATTCATTCCGTGGCCGGCAAACTCAAAAGCGGCTCCAAGTTGATGACACAGCGGCCGTTCCGTGCGCCACACCACACCATATCACCCGTTGCAATCGTTGGCGGCGGAGCCAATCCTATGCCCGGCGAAATATCCTTGGCTCACAACGGCATTCTGTTTATGGACGAGTTCCCGGAGTTCCCGCGTGCCGTGCTCGAAGTACTACGCCAACCGCTCGAAGATCGCTATATCACCGTGTCGCGTGCACGCTATTCGGTCGACTACCCTGCCGGATTTATGCTCGTGGCGTCGATGAATCCATGTCCTTGCGGCTACTACAATCACCCCACGAAGGAATGTACATGTCCGCCCGGCGCCGTAAGCAAATACCTCGCTCGCATATCAGGCCCGCTGCTCGACCGCATCGACATACAGATAGAGATACTGCCCGTACCGTTCGAGCAACTGTCGAGTGCCGAGAAAGGCGAATCAAGCGCCGCAATTCGCGAGCGCGTGGTCAAGGCTCGCGCCATACAGGCCGTGCGCTTCGCCGGCGAGAGCGATATACACTGCAATGCGCAGATGAACTCGCGCCTGATTGCGCGGTGGTGTGCGCTCGATGAAGAATCCACGCGCATTCTGAAGCGTGCCATGGAGAAGTACGATATGAGCGCACGCGCCTACGACCGCATCCTGAAAGTGGCACGTACCATCGCCGACCTCGACGGCAGCGAGGCAATCCGCGCCGACCACATCCGCGAAGCCGTGCGCTATCGCAACCTCGACCGCGGCTCGTGGGGCCGCCAAACCATCAAAACCGCTAATTACTAATTTTATATCCGTATACTCATGAAAAAATTATTCGTTATTGCAATTGCTGCACTTGCACTGTCTATGACCTCGTGTGAAAGCAAACAGGAGAAGGCCGAACGCCTTTCCAAGGAAATTCAGGAAGCCGTACAGGCCGGCGACATTCAGAAGTCGATGGAACTTTCGACCGAATACAGCAAAGTGCTGTCTGAAATCGCTCAGGAAGAAGGCGATGAGGATGCTGCAAAGGTTCTCGACGGCGTGAACAAGCTGATGAATTAATAGCTTGGGGCGGCTGTGTTACATATCGCGGCGGTATTACGACCGGCTTTCGGCCGGAAATAAGGCCAAGTGCGACTACGAGGATATTGTCGCCTCTATGGGTGGCATCAACCTCGGACTGCGACGCTCATTCGGAGAAAGCCGCCCGGCGGCGTTTTTCCTCAACCTTGCAGGCGCATTGCGTGCCTGCGCCCTACTCCGCCGAGGCGACACGCTGTTTCTGCAATATCCTGTTAAGAAATACTTCGGCATGCTGTGCCGGGCTGCGCATCTGCGCGGTGCCCGGGTCGTGGCATTCATTCACGACCTCGGCTGCTGCCGCCGCCACAAACTGACCGTTGCCCAAGAACTGAAGCGGCTCTCACAGGCTGATTACATCATCGCGGCAAACGATGCTATGGCCGATTGGCTGCGTGTGCAAGGAATTGCAAAGCCCGTGTACGCGCTCGGCTTGCACGATTATCTGTCGGCAGCCGCGCACAAGTCCTCTTACAGCGCGAAAACCGGCGATTGGACATTGACCTATGCCGGCGCTCTCAATCGCCGTAAGAATGCATTTATAACGCATCTCGGCGAGGTTGCCGCTCCCCTGACGCTGCACCTCTACGGTTCGCTCGGCGACTACCGTCCTACTCCGTCGTCGCAGGTTCGCATTGTGGAGCACGGTTATTTGGCGAGCGACGATTTCATCACTTCGGCCGAAGGTGATTTCGGACTCGTGTGGGACGGAGATTCGCTCGATGCCTGCACCGGCGATTTCGGCGACTATCTGCGGCTCAACACGCCGCATAAGTGTTCGTTCTACCTCCGTGCGGGGCTGCCGCTCATTGTGTGGCGCAAGGCGGCCGTAGCGCCGATAGTCGAGCGCGAAGGTATCGGCCTTGTTATCGATTCGTTGCGCGACCTGCCCGAGGCATTGTCGCAAGTCAATGCCGCGCGTATGGCAGGAATGCGAGCCAATGTAAGTCGTGCCGCCGCCCGCCTCGCCGCCGGTGCCAATATGAGAACCGCGCTCACAAGCCTATCCCTTACCGCCCAATAAATGGGCAATATAAGCCCTTGCGGCAGCTCTATTACTAAGGCCTTGAAAAACAATGAAATATCAAAATTGATTACATTTTTATGAGGGACTTTTGGCCCGAATACTACATTTTTATGAGGGACTTTTAGCCGGTATGCTACATTTTTATGAGGGACTTTTGGCCGGTATGCTACATTTTTATGAGGGACTTTTGACATATTAATGCAAAAGAGGTCGCACCTTGATCGGATGCGACCTCTTTGTGGGTGTTGCAATTAAATATAATGTACAATGCGCTGTACTATAATCAATTGCATACCGGGCGACGGCGGGCGGGCCGAAGGCTCGCCCCTACCTTTGCCGGCTTTCGCCGGCATTACGTTAATTTTGCAACACCGTCTTAATTCGCGGCGAGTTTCAGGACCTTGCCAGCGATTTTTACGATGTATATTCCCGCGCCGGGGAGGGCGATTGATGTGGCCGGGCCTCGGTAAACTGCCGCACCGGCTGCGCTGTACACTTCGAGCATCTCGCCGGCATCCGCGCCGTCCACCACGAGCATATTACCCATGACATTGACAGACACCTCGCTATCGTTCGTGACGTCACCAACGCCGGCCAAGCCGATAATATTGGCAAAGTCTTTCCACTGATCTGCCGCACGGTACTTTTCAATCGACTCCTCAGGAACATACAGTTTGCAATTGTTTGTATTAACATAATTGAATACACCCCAGCTGCAACTCGGAGGCTCAACGGCCTCACATTTAATTTCTACGAGGCTGCCGCAAGAGCTGAATGCACATTTCCCAATCGTTGTCACCGAATTCGGAATACTCACACTCGTCAAACTGCTGCAATGATAGAATGCATACCTTCCAATCGTTGTCACCAAATTCGGGATCGTAACGCTTGTCAAACAGCTGCAGTATTGAAATGCTGAGATCCCAATCTCTACCACCGAACTCGGAATCTCGATACTAGTCAAGACAATGCACTGCTTGAATGCATCATCACCAATATTTGTTACACCATCTGAAATTGTGACAGTTCTTATCAGATTCCCCCATGGACAATGATTTGAATTATCATTACTATAATAACCATACATTTCACCGATTCCGGTGATGGATAGGATTCCATCCTCAAGCGTCCAAACTATATTATCACCGCACTTTCTTACAGTCGTTGCGGCTATATTAACAAAATTTTTCCACTGATCAGCGGTCTTATATCTATCAATAGATTGTTCAATTACTTCTAATTGACAAGTCGTTCTGTTAACACCATTGAAGGCCTCAATTCCACAAGTCGGCGGTTCGGCAGCCTCACATACGATCTTTGAAAGATTACTACACTTTGCAAATGCCATATCTCCAATACTGCCAACAAAGCTCGGGAGGTACACGCTTGTCAAATTTCGACAGCCCCAGAAAGTACCTTCATTAATCTCTTTAGCAATTCCCACTCCTACTATATTTGTCAAGCTACTGCAATCTGAAAATGCATATTTTCCAATATAAGAAACTTTTGCCGGGATCTTGATACTTGTCAAACTGCTGCAACGGGAGAATGCACTGCTGCCAATGCTCGTCACCGAGTTCGGTATCTCAATACTCGTCAAACTGTGGCAATCACGGAACGCTTCGCTCCCAATCGTCATAACCGAGTTCGGTATCTCAATACTCGTCAAACTGCTGCAGCCACTGAAGACTCCGTTCTCTATACATGTCACTGCCTCCGGCACCTCAATACTCGTCAAACTGTGGCAATCACGGAACGCTTCGCTCCCAATCGTCATA
>CALKKU010000185.1 GCA_937995285.1 uncultured Bacteroidales bacterium
GCGTTCACCACCAAGTTGTTGATCATACTTTCGAGCAGCGAACGGTTGGCTTCGATGACGATAGGCTCTGCGGCTATTGACGTGCGAATGTTTAGCCCCGTGGCAATGCTTTCGAGAGCCGGAAGCAGTTCGTGCAGTACCTCTGCGAGGTCGATACGCTCGGCTCGATTGAATTGGTTGTTGTCAATCTTGGCCAACAGCAGCAGATTGCGGTTGAGTTGCGACAGCCTCGTCGTCATTCTGTAAAGATCCTGAATTATATCGGCTTGAGCTTCGGTAATATCCTGTTGCTGGAGCAGCATATCGAGGCGGCTTTGGAACACGGCGAGCGGTGTCTGCAACTCGTGTGAAGCGTTTTCGGTAAATTCTTTCTGAGCGCGGTAACTTGTCAGTGCGTTGTCGGTCAGTACTTGCAGGGCTGTGTTGAGCCGCTGAAACTCCATTATGTCGCTCTCCGACAGTTGCGGACGCTTGCCGACTTCGAGTCTGAAAGCTTCGATGGACTTGAGCGTGCTGTCGAACGGTCGCCACAGACGTCGCGACAGCAATCGCAAAGTAAGTATAATTGCTATGCCCAAGATCGACAGGATGAGAGCGAACTGTATCATCACGCCGTTGATGATGTCCTCTTCAAGGTCGAGCGACGGTATCGCCTGACCTGCTCTTACGGCATCGATGAGGTCCTCCACATCTTCGGCATAATAGTTCTTCGTAAGCACGTAGAACAGTGGTATGGCGAGCGTCATCAGTATGGCTGCACATATGATGAATTGCCACAGAAACTTATGCGTGAGGCTCTGCGATTTCATCGTTCTCAACTCCATTTGTAGCCCATGCCGTACACGTTGTGTATGCAGTTGGTCACTCCGGCATCGGCGAGTTTCGATTTCAGGTTTTTGATATGAGTGTACACGAAGTCGTGGTTGTCCATCATATCAGCCATTTCGCCGCTGAGATGTTCGGCGATTGCGCTTTTTGACACCACGCGGTTTTTGTTGCCGATGAAGAACAGCAGCAGTTCGTATTCCGACTTCGTCAGACCCAATGTTTTTGTTCCTACCGAGGCGCTCTTGTCAAGCAGGTTGATGCGTATGCCGTTGTCTTCAAGGATGTTCGATGCCGCAAATTCGCGTCGGCGTATCACGGCGTAGATGCGCATGCTCAATTCGGCCAGGTGGAACGGCTTTGGCAGATAGTCGTCGGCGCCTATCGACAACCCCTTCAGTTTGTCGTCGAGCGACCCCTTGGCCGATATTATAATCACACCTGCCGGATTGCGATGCTCGCGGATGGCTTGCAGTATGTCCAATCCGTCGCCTCCCGGAAGCATGAGGTCGAGCAATATGCAGTCGTAGTCGTAGGCACTTACGCTCGCCATCGCTTCGTCGAAAGTGAATGCCTGTTCGCACAGATATTCTTTGCTGCTGAGATAGTTGACGATGCTGTCCGACAGCTGCCGTTCGTCTTCCACAATGAGAATTTTCATATCTGGCAGCGGTTTATTTCATCAACATCACGATACTGCCTGCGGTAATGAGAGCGGCTCCGAGAGCCACGCGCAGCGTGAGTTGCTCTTTCAGAAGTATGCACGACAGCACTATGGTGATGACGACACTCAACTTGTCGACCGGTGCCACACGCGACACGTCGCCCAATTGCAGGGCTTTGAAATAGAACAACCACGACAGGCCCGTAGCGGCGCCCGACAGTACGAGGAACAGCCATGTATGTCCCGGGATGTTTTTAAAGCCGGTCTGATGACTGCCGACGAACACTATTCCCCACGTTATCAACAGAATAATCGACGTGCGGATGGCCGTGGCAAGGTCTGAATTTATATCCTTGACGCCGACCTTGGCAAAGATTGCCGTCAGCGCGGCAAAGAATGCCGACAACAAAGCATAATACTTCCACATAATATGACGATTTTGTTATCTTCTGTAATGTTATGCAAAATTAACCATTTAAATTCTGTTTGTCAACTTTTCCGTAGATAAGGAGCATCGCAGCCGGCAGAACAAGCAGTAACAAAGGCAGTCCGACCACAAATCCGCCGATGACGGCGATTGCCAACGGTTGTTGCATCTGTGCTCCGAGCCCGATACCGAGAGCCAGCGGCATCAGAGCCAGTACGGCGCCGATAGCGGTCATCAATTTGGGGCGGATGCGCAGTGCTATGGCGTAGTCGACCGATTCGGCCACGCTGCCGCCGCGAGCTCGGTTAATCTTGTATTGCCATACGGTGAATATGGCGTTCTCGGCGATGATACCCACAACCATGATTATGCCGGTGTAGCTGCTCACATTCAGCGGCACGCCCGTGAAGTACAGAGCCATAAGGCATCCGCAGATGCCGGTTACCGACAGTAGGAGCACTGCAAGCGATATGAGCCACTCGCGGAAGAGGAACATCAGCACCGTGAATACGAGCAGCACGGCCAGTGTCAGCACCATAGCCAACTCGTAGAACGATTGCTGTTGCTCGGCGTACGCGCCGCCGTATGTGATGCTGTAGCCGGGCGGCAGCGGCAGGCTGTCGTTGAGTGCAGTGCGTATATCGGCCACGGCGCTGCCGAGATCGCGATTTTCCAATCGCGTGGTCAGGGTTATATCACTTTTGAGGTCTTCGCGGCGTTGCTCAATCTCGCCCGGTATTATCTTTACGTCGCAGAAGTATTCCACCGGGCGAGTGGTGCCGTCGGGCAGGAATATCGGCTGCCGGCGGAGCAATTCAGGCGAGTTGTCGGTGAAGTCGGTGAATCTCAGCAATATGCGCCGCATCTGCTCGCCGTCCTGTACCGAGCCGATTTGCAGACCTCCGGTCATAGATGCCTGCGCCGGGTTAGGTTCTATGACGTCGGCCGGCTGACACATAGGCACGCCGCCCGTGAGGCATGAAATCTGGAAATCGAAGTCGGATTGCGACAGCCCGAACTGTGACAGACGTTCATAGTCGGGAGTGAGTACTATCGACGACCCTGCGGGGACAAGGCCGTTGTCGATGTCGACGATGCCCGGAATGCGACCGATGATGCCCTCCGCCTTGGATGCAAGGCGGCAAAGCGTCGGGTAGTCGTCGCCGAAAATTTTTATCTCGATCGGCTTGGGTGTGCTCATCAGGTCGCCGAGCAAGTCGGAGATGCGCTGGCCGAAGTCGATTGTCATCAACGGCACTTTCTCGGCAAGTTGTCGGCGCAACTCGCTTATCACTTCGGGTGTGCTGTGTTTGCGGTCGGGCTTCAGCTGTATGAGGTAGTCGCCGAAGTTGCTCGGACGTGTCTTGAACGACATGCCGAGTGCCGTGCGGCGCGAGTATGTCTCAACGTCGGGATGCGCCATTATCACGCGTTCCATCTGTCGGCACAGGCGGTCGGTTTCCTCGATGTCGGTTCCGGCCGGTGAGTGGTAGTCGAGAACGATACTGCCTTCGTCAAGGTCGGGCAGGAAACCGGTCGATAACTTTGTCGATGTCAGCCATGCGCCGCCGATCAGCAGAAGCACAAATGCTGCGGCGATGACAGGCTTGCGGTATATCCCGGTCAGGAAATGTACGTGCTTTATCGATTCTTCTTCAAGCGCTTTTACATCCAATGACTGCGGTCGCAACTTGGCTTTGTAGCCTATGACAAGGTGCAGCACCGGCAGCAACAGCCATGTGACGAGGAATGAGGCCACGAGCGTAAGTTGCATGGTGTCGGACAATTCTTTGAAGAAACTGCCGGCCAAGCCGCTCATAAGGCGGAACGGGAAGTGAATCACAATTGTCGACAGCGATGATGCCACCATTGCCGGGAATAGATTGTGGATTGCCCTGCGTACCACGCTGAAACGGTCGGCTGTCGGGTTTTCCTCGTGCTCGCGGTAGATCTGTTCTATTATCACTATGGCATCGTCGATAATCAGTCCGACTGAAGCCGCCATAGCACCGAGCGACATCACGTTGATCGTTATTCCCGCAAGGTAGCACAGCAGGATGCTGAATGCTACTGTCACCGGAATTGTCAGCATCACCACAAGACTTGATCGCCACGATCGCAGGAACAGCACCATCACTATCAAAGCAAGAAACAGACCTTCGTAGATTGTCTTCAGTACGCTGTGGATGCTGTCGCCGACGAATGCGCTCTGGTTGTAGTATGGCTTCAGTTCATAGCCTGCGGGCAGGCGCTTGCTTATTTCTTTGGCCTTGGCTTCGACATCTTTTGCGAACGTGAGCAAGTCCACGCCCGGTTGTTTCACCAGGTCGACAAGCACGGCGTCATTGCCGTCGGCATTGATTTTCAGAAATTCCTGTTGTTCCTGTACCTCCACGTCGGCAATGTCGCTGATGCGTACGGGGCGCACGCCGTTGTTGGTTACCACCACATTGCGGATGTCGTCGATTTCTTCAAGTCGGGCGTCGGTAAGTGTTAGATACAGGCGGTTGTAGTCTGCTAAGTTGCCGTTGCCGCTCACAAAGTTGGCCTTGTCGAATGCTTCCTTGATTTGTACGGGCGTTATTCCGAACGACGACATTTTGGCCGCGTCGGGCTTTACCACATATTCCTTGGCCTTGCCGCCGCGAACCACCACATTGCTGATGCCGGCTACCTGCGAGAACATGGGGCGCACGACGAGGTTGCCGACATCGCGTAGCGCCACACGGCTGTGTGTCGTACTTTCGAGCGTGAATCCGTAGACAGGAAACAGCGATTGATTCATCGCCTCGGTCGATATGAGCGTGCCTGCCGGCAGATAGCCATTTATCTCGTTGATGCGGCTTTCCAACTGCGTTTTAAGAGCATATATATCCGACCCCCAGCGGAAGAATACGTCGATGACGCAACTGCCGCGGCTCGTGCTGCTCTTCACCACCGTCACACCCTGCACCTTCTTTACGGCGCTTTCGAGCGGCTTGGTGACGGTAATCATCATACGGTCGACCGGTTGCTGCCCGGCATCGGCTATGACCGTGATGCGCGGGAATAGTACCTCCGGGAAGAGGTTGGTCTGCATCTGCATATATCCCCACACTCCGGCAAGTACCAACAGCAACGCCACGCAGATTATGGGGCGGCTGTAGATGCGGTGGAGGCTTTTCTGATACGTCGAACTCATGGCACTCAATCTTTTGCAACTTCCACTTGTGTACCCTCCTCAAGGCCGTACGCACCGTCGAGAATTATCGAATCCTGCGGCGTCAGGCGGTCGGATATTACCTCGATGTCTGTTGAGTTGGATTGTCCCGTCTCAACCGGAATTTTTACGAGCGTGCCATCCTTCAACAGTTTCATTACCCAATGTTCGGTGAGCATTTCGTCGCTTTGAACTGCGCCTTTGGGCAGAACCAATGTGTGGCCGTCACGCTTGCCCTCATCGGTGAAGATTGCTTTGACAGTCATACCCTCGGGCAGAAACGGCGCTTTGGCGTAAGCGACCACGCGCTCGGTTTGCGCCGCTTCATTCATTGCGGCCAACGGACCTTTGACAGTCGCCGGGAGGCGTGTGCCGTCGGGTAGTTCGATAGTGAACTTCTTGCCCGACGGAACTGACAGACGTTGTTCGCTCGGAACGTTCACCACAAATGCAAGGCTGCTTGCCGGAGCCGTGCTGCACAGCGTTGAGCCTTCGGCCACATAGCAGCCGTCCTGTCCGAGTGCGTCGATAACTATACCCGATTGCCTGGCGCGAATCGGAATTACCACGCCGCCGTTCTCCGATCCCAAGGCTCGCGATTCGCGGCTCTCTATTTCATAGAGCAGTTGGCCGGCAGCCACTTTTGCGCCTTGGGTCACATATGCTCCTTTCACATAGCCCGATATGGGCGTGGCCACAGTCACCTTGCTCAGATAGGCTGTGGTGGCTGTCATTGTCAGTTCGCGACGGAGGTTGCCGTATTCGGCGTGGGTCAACGTCACGCTTGTGCGAGTGTTCATATCGTCGCCTTCAGTGTTGTCTCCAGAATTGCCCGAGCAGGAGCATACGGCTGCAATCAGCGAAAGTGCAGAGATGTAAGAAATGTATTTCATAAGGATTTGATTTTATCAATGTTGATTTATCGGCACCAATAGTTATAGGCGATTACCGCCAATCTGCGGTTGGCTCTCAGAAGCATAAGGTCATTCTCGGTCTGAATGCGGCTGCGCAATACGGTGATGTAGTCGAGCACCGACACCTCGCCGGCTTGCAGTTCAAGTACGTATGTTTCGAGCAGGTTGTCGTATTCCGACAGTTGCGTAAGCAGCGATGCTTCTTCGCGGTCGTAGTCGGCCAGCTCGCGTCGGCATTGGGCCAATCGTGTCGAGCGTTGGCGTTCGGCATTAGTCCGATAAGTTTCTATAGTGTTGTGCTGCAACAGCGCTTGCCGCTCTTTGTTGCGCTGCTGATGTCCGTCGTATATCGTCCACGAGAACGTAAGTCCGGCGCTCCAGCCGAAGTGCTTGTACCAGTTGGTGTAACTGCCGACCTGTAGCCCTGCGTTTACGAACAGGTCGAGCCGAGGTTTGTATTGGACGGCGAACGAGCGAAGCGAAGCATTCACGCTCAGACTGTCCAAGTCGTAGCGCTCGGTGAAGATGCTTCGCTCTGTCGGTATATCTTGTGTGATAAGAACCGGAGAATCTTCGGGCACGACGTCAGTGGTGTCGCTGATGCCGCACAGTATGTTCAGGTCAGCGATGTGAGAGTGTAGCGACCGCTCCAACGAAGTACGTTGGGCGGCGTTCTTTTCGGCTTCAATAGTGAGCAGGTTGAGGTCGGTGCGTCGCATAGTTCCCGCCCTGACGAGCCTTGATACCACTTCAGCGCGGCGTGCGAGTAGTGTGTCAATCGTATTGGTGTACGATATTTGAATCATATTGAGCAGACACAGTTGGTATTGCTCCGTGACCATTCGCTCCAACTGATGCTGTTCGAGCCGTATGTTCAGATCCAAGATGTCAGACTCGATTCCGGCTTGTTCCCGAGCGGCTTGGTAGCCCGAGCGACCGAGTAGCGGTTGACGCCACGTCACACCGGCTTGCAAGTGTCCGCTGCTTTGTCCGAGATCATAGCCGTAGTAGTCGGTGCCGTCCTGCGCGTTCCATTTGAAAGCCGTCGTGCCGCCGTCTTTCGACACTATAGGCACGAACAGGTAGTCGCCGTTCACTTCAAGGCTCGAATGTGTGTAGAATGCTTTCAGTCGGGCAAGTTCTTCTGTCTGAATGGATTGTTGATTGCGATAGTCCTGTATCAGCGGACTGTTTTGTCGTGCCGTTTCGAGGTAGTAATTCAACGGACGTGTCTGCCGAGCCGCCACAGGCAGGCTCAGCAAGGCCGTTAAAAGTACGGGTAATAAACGAATCATATCCTATCTTTGTTTTTGCGCAAAGGTAGGATATGACTTTGTGGAAATTCTGTGTTGCGGCGATGTGCCGCTATAATCAGTTCAGTACATGAAATCCGCCGGTGGTGAGGGCTTCGCGGATTTGCTCTATGTGGCGGCTGTCGCGTGTTTCGAGTTCGAGGCGGATGGCGCAACCTGTTATTTCTGTCGATGTGTTGAGGCGGTCGTGTGTCACGGAGATGACGTTGCCGCCGAGTGATGCCACTACGCCGAGGACGCCTTGCAACTGTCCGGGCTTGTCATAAAGTTCGATACTGAATGTGTAGTTGCGTCCGCTCTTGGCCAAGCCGCGGGTGATGACACGGTTGAGTGTGCTTACATCGATGTTGCCGCCCGATACCACGCATACGACCTTCTTGCCGGCTACGGGCAGTTTGCCGAACATCACGGCTGCCACGGCCACGGCGCCGGCGCCTTCGGCCACGAGCTTTTGGCGTTCCATCAGAGCGAGGATGGCTGCCGCCGTCTCGTCGTCGTTGACCGTAACGACCTCATCCACATACTTGTTGCAGAGTTGGTATGTGAGGTCGCCGGGTTGCTTCACGGCAATGCCGTCGGCGATAGTCGACACCGAGTCGAGATGGCAGATATGACCTTCCGATATGGACTGAGCCATCGACGGAGCGCCTGCTGCTTGTACACCGTACACCTTTACGTCGGGGCGCAAGGTTTTCACTGCAAATGCCACGCCGGAGATAAGACCGCCGCCACCGATGGGCACTACGACGGCTTCTACTTCTGGTAACTGTTCGAGAATTTCAAGGCCGATAGTACCTTGTCCGGCAATCACCTTCGGATCGTCGAACGGGTGCACGAACGTGTATCCGTGTTCTTCCTTCAGTTCGAGTGCCTTGGCATAGGCGTCGTCGTACACACCGGGCACGAGACATACCTCCGCACCGTAGCCCTTGGTGGCTTCAACTTTCGATATTGGAGCGCCTGCAGGCAGGCATATCAGCGACTTGATGCCGTTGTGCGTAGCACCGAGAGCCACACCTTGCGCGTGGTTGCCGGCCGAGCAGGCGATTACGCCGCGAGACTTTTCTTCGTCCGACAGGCTTGCTATCTTGTAGTAGGCGCCGCGGAGTTTGAACGAACCGGTGAGCTGCAGGTTCTCGGTTTTCAGAAACAGGTCGCAATCGCGACTCAAGGCAGGCGCCGGAATGACGGTCGTCTTGCGTGCCACGTCCTTCAGGACGGCGGCGGCATTGAATATTTCGCTGATGTCTAACATAGACCTTTGTAGTGTTATAAGTTATGTGGCAAAGGTAGTAAAAAACGCTTTTCGCTGCAAATAAATATGCGGTTTGGCACTTACTTGCGGCGGAACGTCGCCACTACGTATTCCGATCGTGTGCCGATGCGGTACTTGCCGCCCCAGATTCCCATGCCCGAACTTACGTAATAGTGCGTACGGCCTTTCTGCAATTCGCCGAACGATTGTTCGTACATTGCACGGGTTATCCACGATGCCGGCCATACCTGACCGTCGTGCGTGTGTCCGCTGAACTGGAAGTCGATGCCGGCTTTCTCGGCTTCGCCGAGCCGGTAGGGTTGATGGTCGAGCAGTATGGTGAAGCGGTCTGTCGGGATGCCCTTCATCAAGTCGGCAAGCGGTCGGCGGCGTGGGTTGGAGCGGTCGTCGCGACCTATAATGCTGATATTTCCCGTGGTGGCCACGCTGTCGCGCAGCAAGGTGATGCCGGCGTCTTTGTAGAATTGCTGTGCGCGCGGCTCGCCGGCATAGTATTCGTGGTTGCCGAGGCATGCGTACACTGGAGCCGTGAGGCGGCGGAACTCTTCGGCCACACCTTCCTCAATCAGCGGGCGCACGCTTATGTCGATGATGTCGCCGCCGATTAGAATAAGATCGGGATGCTCGGCATTTATCATGTCGACCCACCGCGCCATTTCGCTGCGACGATTGTGATAGCCTAAGTGCAGATCGCTGAGCATCACCACTCTTATGGATTGTGAATTGCCCGTCAATGTCTTTTCGGTAGCGATGTCGAGTGTCTTGCGATATTTGTCGTTGTAGTGGATGTTGCCGTAGATGAATACTCCGGCGATTATGACAGTGACGGCTGCGGTCATATACCAATTGCCGTGCAACCACGCACGCGGCATGATTCGTGTGAGCGTCGCCGCATCGAGCAGCAGGAACAGCATCACTAAATACAGCAGTACGAATATGGCCGTGTTGCCGGTGTTGTACACCGCAGATGCCGCGTCGAGCGGCAGACGTTCGATGACGCCCGAAAAGCCGACAAACATCATCGCGAAGGCCGCCGTCAGCACTCCGATTACGGCCCACTTCCATGCCACGGCAAGCGGCAGCAACTGCCAGACGTGCCACAGCACATAGCCAAGACCGGCGAACGGCAGCACGAGAAATATAAACATCCACATAATCTGCATATCTTTCATTCAATCAAACATTTTTATTCAGCCGGCAAAGTTATAAAATTTCTCGATATGTATTGCGGTATTAAAAATAATACCTATATTTGTGCATCAATTATAAAAACAATGCCTGAAATATTTAATTTATACGGTTTCAGTTTCTTCTTCTGGAGTCGTGAGCATGAACCTGTTCACGTTCATGTTGAAGGTTCGGACGGTTATGCTACGTATGATTGGAACGAAGAAATGAATGTTTTTGTTGAACGTGAATGTTATAACATAAAAGCCGGTGATCTGAAAAAGATTAAAAAGGCCATTGATGCACGTCGTCAGGAAATCTTTGATAAGTGGAATGAACATTTTAACAAATAAAATTATGAAAATCACTGAAATATGGTTCGACGCCGATTATATATACGGTAAGGATGAGGCAGGTAAGATATATCGACAGTCATTATTGTGGTACCCCGGCTTGAAATCGGCATCGGATGAAGAACGTATGGACTATAAGATGGGCTTTGGCGGCATTCATTGGAGAAAACTCGATGAAGACATAAGTTTTGAAAGTTTTGCATATGACGATGCCGAGCCGACTGCTTTACAGCGATTCTTCCTCTCGCATAAAGAAATCAAGATATCCGAGTTTGCAAAGCGCATCGGCATCGATGCTACCTTGCTCCGTAACTATATCAACGGATTCAAGAAACCGTCGAAGGAACGCGAAGCGGCCATATTGGCCGGGGTGCACGACCTTGCCGTTCAGTACGCTGCCGCCGTATTTTGAACGGTTTCGCAATGTCGCAAAATTATGCTACCTTTGTAAGGAAAAAATAAAGACTTGAATATTTATGACAACTTTTGAAGACTTGGGTGTTCGCGACGACCTGCTCCGCGGTATAGCCGACATGGGCTTCGAGACTCCGATGCCCGTGCAAGAAAAGGTGATACCGTCGCTGCTGACAGGCGACCGTGATTTGGTAGCCTTGGCGCAGACCGGCACGGGCAAGACGGCCGCCTTTGGACTTCCCGTGATACAGCGAGTGGACACTGCGCGTCGTGCGCCGCAGGCTCTTATCCTTGCGCCGACTCGCGAGCTATGTTTGCAAATTGCCGGCGACCTTGCCGACTACTCCAAATACATCGACGACCTCAATGTACTGCCCGTCTATGGCGGTTCGAGCATTGAAAGTCAGATTCGCGCCTTGCGTGCGGGTGTACAGATTATAATAGCAACTCCGGGCCGACTTATCGACCTCATCAATCGCAACGTGGTACACCTCGATGCGGTTCACACCGTAGTGTTGGATGAAGCTGATGAGATGCTCAATATGGGTTTCGTCGATTCAATCAACGATATACTCGCTCACGTTCCCGACGACCGCAAGATGCTGATGTTCTCGGCCACGATGCCGGCAGAGGCTGCACGCATAGCCAAGCGCTATATGCACGACCCCGAAGAAATCGTCATCGGCACGAAAAATGAAGGCGCCGCCAACGTGCGACACATATATTATATGGTCAACGCTCGCGACAAGTATCTCGCCTTGAAGCGCGTCGTCGACAACTCTCCGAACATCTACGGCATCGTGTTCTGTCGCACTCGTCGCGACACTCAGGAAGTTGCCGATCACCTCATCGCCGACGGCTATAACGCCGAGGCCCTCCATGGCGACCTATCGCAGCAACAGCGCGACATTGTGATGAAAAAATTCCGCGACAAAGTCGTGGCGATACTCGTCGCCACCGACGTTGCCGCTCGCGGTCTCGATGTCGACAACCTCACGCACGTTATCAACTACGGACTGCCCGACGATACGGCAGTGTACACCCACCGTTCGGGTCGTACAGGTCGTGCCGGCAAGACGGGCGTGTCGGTCGCCATCGTCCACTCTCGCGAAAAAGGCCGATTGCGCGAAATCGAACGCATCATCGGCAAGAAATTCGAGCGCCTCGAAGTGCCTACACCCGAGCATATCATCGAAAAGCAACTCTACAACCTCGCCGACCGTCTTGAGCGTGTCGAAGTCAACGATGCCGAAATCGACAAATATGTGGCAGGTGTCATAAAGAAACTGTCGTGGCTTTCGACCGAAGATCTGCTCAAGCGAGTACTGTCGCTCGAATTCAATCGCCTGCTCAATTACTACAAGGACGCTCCGAAAATCGACTATATCGAAGACAAGAAGTCGAAGAAAGATCGCGCAGAGCGTGCCGAACGCCAGCCGCGTCCGCGCAACGATGCCGAAAAGGATCGTCGTACCGCCGAGAAGGGTATGGCTCGCGTATATGTAAATGTGGGCAAGGCCGACGGCTTCTTTGCCGGCAACCTCATCGATGTTATCAATCATAATGTAAACGGTGCCCGTGTAGACGTTGGCCGAATCGACCTGTTGGCCGGTTATTCGCTGTTCGATGTGAAGAAGGAAGATGCATCGCGCGTGGTGTCGGCTCTCAAGGGTGCCGACTTCTACGGTAAGCGACTTTACAGTGAAATCGCGTCGGCCGACAAGGACTATGCCGCTGCATCGGGCCGTCGTTCGGCGAATGCCGAAACGCAAGGTCGTCGTCGCGGCAAAGATGAGGTGTCGAATCGTCATCGCGATAACGCCGAGGCCGCACGTCGTCGCCTTCGCAAATCACGCGGCAAGCAATAACAAATATGCAGTTATGAAAATCTTCAAGATACTGTTCACAATAGCGCTGATGTGCACTGGTCTTGCTGCCGGGGCACGTACGGCTGCCGACTTCTTCCTGGAAGCGCCGTCGGCGGTGTTCCCGTCGCTCGACAATAATACTCGCCTCGATATGCTCGACTACTTCCGATACGGCAGCGACCGCGCGATGAAAAATGACCTCGGCGGTGAATCGCTCGTGTTGTTCGAAAGCGACAAGGTACTGCGCGTGCAGGTGTCGGAGCGTGTGCAGGCCGATGTGGCCGCATTGGCCAACGGCAACGACACGATTCTTACCGTCATCACCACCGTGTCGATGCCGGCCCGTGACAGCAGTCTCGCCTTCTACGACCGCAGCTGGAAGCCGCTGAAGCAGACTCCGCTCGAAGTGCCGCAATATACGCAGTGGCTCACGCAGAAAGGACTTGACAATGTCGACGAACTGCGAATAACCTTGCCGTTCATCATGGCTTCCGCATCAATCGATGACGAAGCTACCAAGTTGACGTTTACCAACAACGCAGTGTCATATCTCGTGAGCGACGAGTACGAAGCCGTCAAGGATATGCTTGTCGATGAGATTGTCTACGACATAGTGAAGAACAAGTTCAAACCGCGTCGATAGTATGGCACCGCAGGCTCTGACATTGCTCGAACTGAATCGCAGGGTGGGGGAGATGCTCAACTCCGCCCCGTCGCTTACAGATGTATGGGTAGTGGCCGAGACGTCGGACGTGCGCACATCGGGCGGTCATTGCTATCTTGAACTCATCGACAAGAATCCCGACACGGGAGCAGCCGTGGCCAAGATGCGAGCAATGATATGGGCCTCGCGCTATGCACGCCTCAATGCCGAGTTTCGCTCGGCCACCGGTTCGCCGCTTACATCCGACATAAAAGTAATGGTGCGGGCGTCTGTGTCGTTTCATCCCGTCTACGGCATATCGCTGAATATTACCGAGATCAATCCGGAGTATACGCTCGGCGACTTGCTGCGCCGTCGGCGCGAGATGATTGCCAGACTTCAGGCCGAAGGTATCATCGACGGCAACCGCTCGTTGCAGTGGCCTCGTGTGGCTCAGAATATCGCCGTCATATCCGCTGCCGGTGCGGCCGGTTACGGTGACTTTATCAATCAACTCTACGGCAACAGCTACCGGCTGCGCTTTTCAACCCGACTGTACCCGGCAGTTATGCAGGGCGACAAAGCCGCACCGAGCATCATAGCGGCGCTTGGCCAAATTGCCGCCGAGTGCGAGGACTATGATTGTGTGGTGATAATTCGCGGCGGCGGTGCCACTGGCGATCTCGCGGCATTCGACAACTACGACCTCGCTGCACATATCGCGCTGTTCCCTCTGCCGGTCATCATCGGTATCGGGCACGAGCGCGATGTAACCCTGCTCGACTATGTGGCCAACTTGCGCGTCAAGACGCCTACGGCCGCTGCCGAATGGCTCGTCGGACGCGGTGTGAACGAGTTGTCGCGGTTGACGTCAATCGCTTCCGAGATCCTCAATGCCGCCACTGCCGTGTTGACAACTTCACATCGCCGGCTTGATACCATTGCAGGGCAATTGCAGCCGTTGACATCCGGCCTCGTAGCCCGCGAACGAATGAGGGTGGGGCAGGCTATGACGGATGCTATTGTTGTGGCAGTACATAATGCGGTGGAACGCAATACCGAGCGCCTGAAGTCGTATGCATCGCTGCTCGATACACTCTCGCCCGAAGCGACACTCCGCCGAGGATTCTCGGTGACTCGCATCGCCGGACGTGCTGTAACGGATGCTTCGCAAGTGTCGCCCGGCTCGCGTATCACTACCACAATTGCCTCCGGATCGTTCGATTCAATTGTGGAATAATAATTCTGAAAAAACAAACCGAATAACAATCATACAATGGAACAATTGACTTACAATCAGGCTGTCACCGAACTCGAAGCGATTCTGGCGCGTCTTCGCTCCGACGCCTGCGATGTTGATACTCTCACCGAGCGTACGCGCCGAGCCGTGCAGCTGCTCGAAATATGCCGCTCAAAGCTTACGGCAACCGATGCCGAATTGAAGTCAATCCTCGATAATCTCCAGACACCCCAATCCTGACCATGAAACAGTACTTGCAACTTCTCGATCATATTCTTCGCGACGGGGTCGACAAAGGCGACCGCACCGGCGTCGGAACACGCTCCACATTCGGCTATCAGATGCGCTTCGACCTGTCCGAAGGTTTTCCGCTCATTACGACCAAAAAACTGCACCTCAAGTCGATAATCTACGAATTGCTGTGGTTTCTCAATGGCGACACCAATGTAAAATATCTGCAAGAGCACGGCGTGCGTATCTGGAACGAGTGGGCAGATGCCAACGGAGACCTCGGCCCGGTCTACGGCGCTCAGTGGCGCTCGTGGCCCGACTACAACGGCGGCGTTGTCGATCAGATCGCACGTGCCGTCGACGACATCCGCAACAATCCCGATTCGCGGCGTATCATAGTCAGTGCATGGAATGTGGCGCAACTGCCCGATATGGCTCTTGCTCCGTGTCATGCCCTGTTTCAATTTTATGTGGCCGGCGGACGTCTCAGTCTGCAACTCTATCAACGCAGTGCCGACTGCTTCCTCGGAGTGCCATTCAACATTGCATCGTATGCGCTGCTCACGATGATGGTAGCTCAGGTCACCGGACTGAAGCCGGGTGAGTTCATTCACACCCTCGGCGATGCACACCTCTACAGCAATCACCTCGGTCAGGCGCGGCTGCAACTCACTCGCGAACCGCGTCCGCTGCCGCGAATGGTGATCAATCCCGACGTTACGGACTTGTTCTCATTCAAGTACGAAGACTTCACCCTCGAAGGTTACGACCCGCATCCGCATATCAAAGCCGAAGTAGCAGTATGATACAGGTGGTTATAATAGTTGCCGTTGGTGCCGATCGCTCCATCGGACGCCGTGGTGACCTCGCTTTTCACGTCAGTGCCGACCTCAAACATTTCAAGTCATTGACAATGGGTTATCCCATCGTGATGGGACGCAAGACGTTCGAATCGCTTCCAAAGGGAGCTCTGCCCGGCCGTCGCAATATTGTTATTACATCCAAAGCCGACTACTCGGCCCCGAATATTGAAGCCGTACCGAGCCTTGAAGCCGCTATGAGCCTTGTTGCCGACTCTGAAAAGGTATTCATCATAGGCGGGGCGAGCGTTTATAAGCAGGCGTTGCCGTTGGCCGACACGCTTGAATTGACGCATATCGATGCTGTGTGTCCGGATGCCGATACGTTCTTCCCCGAGCTTGGCGACGAGTGGCGCGAAACGGCTGTGTCCGGGCCGGCGGTCGACGAACGTTCGGGCTTGAAATACTCCTTCATTACTATGCGCAAATGTTTGGAAATTAAATAAATAATTGCTAACTTTGCAGCGAAATAGAGGGCTTGAACACCTCCATGAGTCGATAACCTGTTGATGGTTACGGCTTTACGTGTGTTGTGGGCTTACTATGTCAAGATTGAAAATTATCAACCAAGAGATAAATAAACAGAAAACAAATTTAAAAACTAAGATGCCTACAATTCAGCAATTAGTAAGAAAAGGACGCGTGGCACTTGTTGACAAGAGCAAGTCGCCTGCGCTGGATTCATGCCCGCAGCGTCGCGGCGTGTGTGTCCGCGTTTACACGACGACCCCCAAGAAGCCTAACTCGGCTATGCGTAAGGTGGCTCGTGTTCGCCTTACAAACGGTAAGGAAGTCAACAGTTACATTCCCGGTGAAGGCCACAACCTGCAGGAACACTCGATCGTTCTCGTTCGCGGTGGTCGTGTTAAGGACCTCCCCGGTGTACGTTACCACATCGTGCGTGGCACACTCGATACATCAGGTGTGAAAGACCGCACACAACGCCGTTCGAAATACGGTGCCAAGCGTCCTAAGGCCGGTGCAGCCAAGAAGTAATCTTAACAGGTGAAGTATTCTTAAAGCACCACGAGAAAATTAATTAAAAATTTAACTCGTTTTTGACATCTTGAAAAGCTGCAAACAGGTTGAGTAAGCCGCCGGCAACGAGGTAGAGACCCCGATCCGGAAGCAACGGCTGAAGTGACAGACGCAAGCAACCAAGCATTCAAAAACACAAACGGTAAAACCTACAAATGAGAAAGGCAAAACCTAAGAAACGTGTGATCCTTCCCGATCCCGTTTTCGGTGACGTTCGCGTGACCAAGTTCGTCAACCACCTCATGTATGACGGCAAGAAGAACACCGCGTTCACCATTTTCTACGGAGCTCTCGAGATTGTGAAATCAAAGCTCCCCAACGAAGAGCAGACAGCTCTCGAAATCTGGAAGAAAGCCCTGGAAAACGTTACTCCCCAGGTAGAAGTTAAATCGCGTCGCGTCGGTGGCGCTACATTCCAGGTTCCTACAGAAATCCGTCCCGATCGTAAGGAATCTATATCGATGAAAAATCTTATCATCTACGCCCGCAAGCGTGGCGGCAAGACGATGGCCGATAAGCTCGCTGCCGAAATCGTCGATGCCTTCAATAACCAAGGCGGTGCTTACAAGCGCAAAGAAGATATGCACAAGATGGCCGAAGCCAACCGCGCATTCGCTCACTTCCGCTTCTAATTTTTTCAACGATATAAGATAGAAAAAAATGGCTAAATCAGACGAAGCTCTCAAATATACTCGTAATATCGGTATCATGGCTCACATCGATGCCGGTAAGACTACAACCTCGGAGCGTATCCTCTTCTACACCGGTCTGACTCACAAAATCGGTGAAGTGCATGATGGCGCAGCCACCATGGACTGGATGGAACAGGAACAGGAACGTGGTATCACAATTACCTCGGCCGCTACAACCGCTTTCTGGAAGTATAACAACGAGAAATATAAAATCAACCTTATTGACACCCCGGGACACGTCGACTTCACTGTCGAAGTGGAACGTTCGCTCCGCGTCCTCGACGGTGCTGTCGCTACATTCTGTGCCGTTGGCGGTGTTGAACCCCAGTCGGAAACAGTATGGCGTCAGGCTGATAAATACAATGTACCCCGTATCGGCTACGTCAACAAGATGGACCGCTCGGGTGCAAACTTCTTCGAAGTGGTTCGTCAGTTGAAAGACGTCCTCGGTGCAAATCCCTGCCCCATTCAGATTCCTATCGGTGCTGAAGAAACATTCAAGGGCGTTGTCGACCTCATCCAGATGAAGGCTATCTTCTGGCACGACGAAACAATGGGTGCCGACTACGAAATCGACGACATCCCCGCCAACCTTGTTGCCGAAGCTGAAGAATGGCGCGACAAGATGCTCGAAAAGATTGCCGAGTACGACGACGACCTTATGACAAAGTATTTCGACGATCCTTCGACTATCACTATCGAAGAAATCAAGCGTGCTCTCCGTGCCGCTACTCTGTCGATGAACCTCGTGCCGATGATTTGCGGTTCGTCGTTCAAGAATAAGGGTGTTCAGTGCCTCCTCGACGCTGTCTGCGCTTACCTCCCCAGCCCTGTTGATGCAGGTGCGGTTGAAGGTCACGTAGTAGGCGATCCCGATACCATCATCACTCGCGAACCCTCTGCCGACGCTCCTATGTGCGCCCTCGCGTTCAAGATCGCAACCGACCCCTATGTAGGTCCTGTCTCTTATACACATCTCCGAGCCCACGAGACCGTACTAGATCTCGTA
>CALKKU010000186.1 GCA_937995285.1 uncultured Bacteroidales bacterium
ATTACCGCCGAAGTTCGCAGCCGCTGGGCCGCAGCCGGCTATGCTCCGCTCACTGAAATCGCTCCATACCTGCACAGTCAGACAACGGTAGCCACCGCTATCGACCACTCGGGTAACCCCGTCGAACAGACCGGCGTATGGAAGCCCGGCTACCTCGACATATTGAGCTACTTCTTCAACTACCAGTTCGCCCACATGTACTGGCGCTACTTTATGTGGAACTTCGCCGGTCGCCAGAACGACCTTGCCGGCAACGGCGAGCCGCATCTCGGCAACTGGATTTCGGGCATTCCGTTCATCGACAACGCCCGCCTCGGCGACCAGTCGCTCCTCCCCGACGAATACGGTGCGGGCAACAAGGGTCACAACGTATTCTACATGCTTCCGCTGCTGCTCGGCGTCATCGGCCTGCTCTTCCAGGCACTCTACGTGAAGCCCGACCGTCCGCAGCGCGGCATTGAACAGTTCTGGGTGGTGTTCTTCCTGTTCTTTATGACAGGTATCGCCATCATCCTCTACCTCAATCAGACACCCGGACAGCCGCGTGAGCGCGACTATGCCTTCGCCGGTTCGTTCTACGCCTTCGCCATCTGGATTGGCATCGGCATTCCGGCGCTCGGCATGATGCTCCGCTCGGCGCTCGCCAAGGCAAAGAAAGTTGCCGCCGACAAGATCGATTCGCTCGACCGCTCCGCAGCCGCTTGGGCCATCGCCGCCGTTGTAGGCATCATCGCCATCGGCGTGCCCTTGCAGATGGTGTCGCAGACTTGGGACGACCACGACCGCTCGGGCCGCTACACCACTCGCGACCTCGGTATGAACTACCTCTCGTCGCTCGAACCCAACGCCATCATCTTCTGCAACGGCGACAACGATACATTCCCCTTGTGGTATGCTCAGGAAGTCGAAGGCTACCGCACCGACGTGCGCGTGGTCAACTTCTCCTACCTCACCACCGATTGGTACGCCAACCAGCAGCGCATCCCCTCCTACGACGGCGCACCGATCAAGATGTACGCCACCCCCGCCGACTACGGCAACGACCGTATGTCCTACGCCTTCGTAGTGCCTCGCGTCGACTCCGTGGTCAACGCCAAGGACGCCTTGCTCGACCTCTATCAGTCGCCCGCCGTCTACAAGCAGCCCGTCATGACCATGACCAAGGTTGTGATGCCCGTCGACTCTGCCGCCGTGGTTAAGCGCTTCGGCCTCAATCCGGCCAACCCCGCCGATGCCAAGTACGCACTGCCCTACATCTCCTCGCCCCGCACCGACCTCTACGAGTTCCTGCAGTCTACCGGCAAGGGCGGCTTGAACCTCGGCAACACCCTCGGCCTCGACTTCACAGCCAACTCCGTCGAAGGCAACTTCGAGCGTCCCGTCTATTTCGCCGCCACCGTGCCGTCGAGCTACTATCTCGGCCTCAGCCCCTATATGTACTCCACCGGTATGGCCTCGATGGTGGCTCCGTTCACCGGCTCAGAAGTGTCGCCGCTTGTCGACAAAGCCTATGAAAACATCGTAGGCAAGTTCCGCTGGGGTGGCCTCGACGGTGACAACCCCGCCGGCCTCTACCTCGACGAAACAGTGCGTCGCATGGTGTCGTCGACCCGCTCGTCGGTATTCGGCGTAGCCCGCGACCTCATCAACTCGGGTGATATGCCCGCATCGGCCTGGGCAGTGGCTCACTCCGCCGAGTACGGCTTCGCCACACCTCGCACACGCTACGACATGGCTCGCAACCTGCTCGACCTCATCCTCGTCAAGACCCCCGAATCGGCTGCCTTGCTCGATGCCAATATGGTCATCTACATGGCCCAGAGCTACTACGACCTCTATGTCGACGCTCACAACAAGGCCGACCTCGACCACGCCCGTCAGCTCGCCGAATCGGCCGTGAAGCGTTTCGCTCCGTTCGTCCGCTACGCCTCGTCGCTGTCCTACTCGCAGCAGTCGTTGCTCAACTACGACATCGACCTCGCCCGCTACCTCGTCGACGCCATCGCCCTGCTCAACCGCATCGAAGTGCTCACCGCCCTCGAAAAGAACCCGACCGCCAATGCCGAGATTCTCGCCGCCTGGGCCACACGCACCAACGTCAGCAACCAACCCGAGGTGGGCGACCTCTCCTACCTCAAGGGTGCGACGGCCGCCGAGCTTCGCCGCGAACTTCCGTCCTACGACGGCATCGCGCATCAGCTCGTGCAGTCGGCAATCGACAACCTCGATGCCCACGCCGCCGCCGGTGTCGACCCGATGAAGCTCACCAACACGATCGTTCAGCAGTATCACCTCGACATCCCCGCGTGGATGAACCTCCTGCGCTGATGCTCATCGAACGACCTCCGCTACTCTACCGCCTCCTCTTCCCGGAGGCGGTGTGGCGTATCAACCAACGCCACCGGCGAGTCGTGTACCTCACCTTCGACGACGGTCCCATCCCCGAGCAGACCCCATGGGTGCTCGACGTCCTCGACCGCTACGGCGTCAAAGCCACATTCTTTATGGTCGGCGACAACGTGCGCCGACATCCCGAATTGCTCGACGAGATCCGTCGCCGCGGCCACTCCTACGGCAATCACACCATGCACCACCTTCAGGGCATGAAAGTGAGCGCGCAGCGCTATTGCCGCGACATCACCGAAGCCGACAAACTGATCGATTCGCCCCTGTTCCGCCCGCCCCACGGCATCATGCGCTGGAAACAGGCACGAATCGTCAAGACGCACTACAACATCATCATGTACGACCTCGTCACCCGCGACTACTCGCGCAAGCTGACGCCCGACCAAGTGTTCGACAACGTGCGCCGCTTCGCCCGCAACGGTTCCATCATCGTCTTCCACGATTCGCTCAAGGCCGCCGAAAACATGCGCAGCGCCATGCCCCGCGCCATCGAATGGCTACTGTCACAAGGCTATGAATTCGAGCCTCTGCCTATGTCCTAAGGCCGATATTGCCGCCGCTGCCCGCCGCTGCGGCGCCTGTGCCGTTGGTTTTGCCGCCGCCGAGGCCGTCGATGCCGCCACCGCCTCGCGCTTCGACCGTTGGATAGCCGCCGGCCGCCACGCCTCAATGGACTATATGGCCCGCAACCGCGCCCTGCGCCTCGATCCGCGACTGCTCCTGCCCGGGGCATCCACCGTCATCTCCCTCGCATTCTCCTACTGTACCTCCCTGCATTCGCCCTACATCGCCGACTATGCTCTCTGCGACGACTACCACATAGCCCTGCGCGAAGCCCTCGCGCCGCTCCTTGCCACGCTTCGCGACCGCTACGGCGCCACCTCGCGCCTGTGCATCGACTCCGCCCCCGTGCTCGAACGCTACTGGGCCGTCCGCGCCGGCATCGGATTCATTGGCCTCAACCGCCAACTCATCGTCCCCGGCGTCGGCTCCAAAGTATTCCTCTGCGAGATAATCACCACC
>CALKKU010000187.1 GCA_937995285.1 uncultured Bacteroidales bacterium
GCTCGCGGCGGAAGACGCGGATGAGGCGCCACAGGCTGCGCAGGTCGGAGAGCGGAGCGATGCGGCGCTGCATCGACACGGCAACGGTGCGCACGCCCTCGCGGGTGGCGATGCGGTCGAGCGCCTCGCCCGGCGACGACACCGCCACTACGTCGTATCCATCATCCGACAGCTCGCGCAGCAGTCCCCGGCAGAACGTGTCCAACGACCCCGGCACCGTCGATGTCCGGATGAGTTTGAGTTTTGAAGTCATAAATTACCTCATCAATGTCATGGCCACATTAAAACCTGCAATACACACTATATATAGTGTAGCCGTTTTTGTCTTTGCTGGTAAGCCCAAACGGTTATAAAATGGTAATAGAAGTATATATGGATATAAGAACCAACTAAGATATGCAAATCTATCTGAGAAAGATGCGGTAATGACTATAAGCCAAAATGCATTTGTCAGTACGTAAGTGTTAAACAGCCTGATATATTTTTCATCTCGGATTAGAGCCTTTGAAATATGATAATACCCCACAATTATTGGTAAAATAGAGTATATGATGAAATCCCACCTAAATCCAACTTGGTAGACCTCGCTTTGACTTACGCCAATATAATTTTCGATTCTTTCGTCCTCATCGCCCAGGTACAGGACTACATAATCTTTAAGAGTTCCATCTGTTAAAAAACTTACGACTAAACAAGTTAACCACAGGCATAGCGAAATATTTGGCTTATTCCAATAAGTAGTTACAAGAAATATTACAGCCGGAATTGCAACTGATTTATGGATGGCAATTGCAACAAATGAAAGTAGCATGTATGTTAACAGCGACTTCTCTATTTTAACCATAGCGATAAGTAAAAAACTTATCGCTACTCCTGCTCGAATTGTATTAATGCCGTATGAGTAAAAACCCATAAATGATATTACGGCAATGAATGTATACACATAATATTTCGTCTGAAACTTACAGAAATATGCATTTGCATATACATAAACAACAGCCAATACTAAGAAATATCCGATGTCGTTTAAACAAAATTTAGATATGACATACGTCAATACATTCCATGCAGGATCTGCAAGCTGTTCGTAGCCTTTGGGAAGTCCGAATGTGTTTATTCGTTCAAAAATACCATAGTACGGAGATTTATCAGGCCCAATACCAAATGTAATAAACAAGATGCAAATTGCGCTCAATATAGTTAAAATACGCCCGGAATTTTTTGGAATTCGAGTTCCCATATAACTTATTGAAATTGTCAAGCATATTATTGCAAATATAATAAACCACGAATAATATGCGTAACTTGCCTCAATTGCTTCTAAACTTTGATAAATCATCAGAGCGGCCAATAAATTCTAAGAAAAGTGTAATTTTTTGAAGTAGTTCAATACAATGGAAATGCTACGCCCATAAGTATATCAAAATATTGCGCATACTTGAATGAATATCAAATCAAGTTGTTTAGATAGCTCACGTAATCAAAATAAGTATCGTATTTACGATGCCCAATTATATCACTAAAGTTCAAAAGCGTGGCATTCCCGGAACCTTTAACTTCAATAATGTGTTTATTCCCAACTAAACCCAAAGAAACGGCACGGTTACTATCAATGAACATAATCCTGTTGGGGAACTCATGCAGCGATAGAAATTTAAGGATATTCCCGTCAGTCATACCTTCATCAAAAGCCAAAACAACAATGGTGCCTTTAATTCTTTTTTTTCGTTCCTCCCATTTTTTAACCACCTCAATAGCTGAGTGATAGTGCACAAATTCAACAAAAATTTCACCACCTATTTTACCACATGGATAAGTTTTATCAGTCGAAATGAAATTAATTTGCGAATTAAAATATTTGTTAATATTTTGCAAAAAAACTATATAGTCATTAGGGTCAAATTTCATATTTATTGTAGGCGATGAAAATCTTAAACCTAAATCATGATACCACACACTACCTACACAATTTTGCGATATAATGCTAAACTCTCGAAAGGTCAACCGCCTTCGTTGAAAAGGATTGAGTAAAAGTTTTCTTAAAATCCGTCCGAGCTTGTCAATTAACAGAGCATTAACGACTTTAAAAAGTTTGACAATACACATAAATTTATTTGTTTTTTAACAAACTCACCCATTGTGAAACAGACGTGTCATAATCAAATCTTTGTAACATGTCAGATGTTTTGTCGGAAAATTCCGTTCTTACTTTATCGTCGTTAACGAGTCGTTCAATCGCTTGAGACATAGAACACAAATCATTGTCATTGACGATCAGCCCATTGACATTATTTGTAATTATTTCATCAGGTCCTGTTTCGATGTCAAAACTAATACAGGGTATGTGATGAAGCATAGCCTCAATCAGAACTGTAGGTAATCCTTCCTGACGAGATGTAAGGACATACAAAGCCGCCTTTGAATAGACTTCGTCCATATTTTGGGATGCACCTTTCAATATCACGTGACCCTGCAGATTATAATTTGCAATCTCACGTTTCAAAGCATTAAAGGTTTCTTGAGAACCGTTTCCATAAATATGCCACTGCCAATCGGGATGCTTGTACGAAACCGGTGCGAATATCCGTGGTATTAAGTTGAATCGCTTTATCGGCACAAGATGCCCTGCAGAAACAATTATTTTGCTATCGTAATTATAAGTTGATGAATCCTTTTCAAAAATTTTTACCGGATTGTAAATCTGTGTTAGTTGACACTTTATTTTTTCATGGGCAATGAAATTATTAAGATCTCGTTTTGTCAGAACCACATAGTCGTTTGCAAAATATCTTAGCCATAGACGCCGTACTGTTCGAGTCCAACGACTTCCTTGTGTTTGATAGTAGTTAGCATGTTCCCAAACAACATTGCGAAAGTTGAAGCCTAAAGTAGCCGGTATTGTATAAATGCCTGTTAGTGCTTCAATAGATACAACAATATCAGGTTGTAATTCTTTTAAAACTTTGCGAAGTTCGAAAATTTTACGTGGAAGTGACTGTATTGATAGATTGTGAAATGCTACATTATGATTACAAGGAAAAGTAAGGCTCCTATTACTTGTCGAAACTAATGTTACCTCAAAAGTTATATCTTTAACTAACTCATTGACCAACTGAAGTGTCACGCGCTCTGTTCCACCCCCACTAAAATTACCTACAAAGCAGACTTTCATCTCAGATTAATTAAAGCACTATATACTTTTGTGGGAAGAATATAGAATAGCATACCTAAGACTTTTAACTTTAATGACCGATTGTCCGGCAGAAGTACAGCGGTCTTATTGTCTTCTCGATATTCCCAATATTTTTTGCGAAGCGGATGCTTGCAATTTCTCACCCATGGACGCGTTGTATTATTTGGTGTAAAGTGTACAAATATTGGAGAATTACGAGCCTCCTCGATGTCTCTTTGATGGCGTAACTCTCCACCCCATAAACAGTTAATGTCATTAGCATTTAGTTGGAAAAACGATGTAAGAGCATTGAATTTGGGAGGTAACGATAATATATATTTTGACAAGACGCCATTAAAAGTGCCTTGATCCATAGCATCAATTTGCCCACTGTGGTTATATATAAATTGAGCAAACATTGCAACAACATCATTTTTACGACACCAATCCAAATTCCATATTATCATACCAGCATTGATATATATATCCGATGATGAAAGACCGACCGCTAAATGACGCGAAATAGGATTAGTATCAATTACTCCAGCTGCTGCATATCCGCTCAAATCGATGTTATACATCGGAGCAATCGATGATAATATAATTGCATCAACATCCATATACACACAACGCGATATGTCTGGCGGCAATAATTCAGGTATCAGTAGACGTGCATAAGTTGCCAAAGATCTATCGGCAGACACTTCAATGCCCTTGAATAATCGTTTTTTCAAAATACTATTATTCAAGGGGACTATTTCTATCTGCAATGTAGAGTCAACTAACTGATTGAATTTTGCTTTTTGACATTCAGAAATATTGAATCCCAATATCCATATTTTTATTGGATGAGACTCATTAACTTTTATCGAACGAATAAGTGTTCGTGTATGTATTGCATAGTTGTCATCTGTTGCGACAACTATATGATAATATTCCGAGTTCATTGAACTAATGATTTAAAAAGATTCATTACAGGTAACACATTATCTTGTTCCGCCAATTGTCGACCCCTTAACACGGTCTTGTGTTTAAGATCTTGGTAGAGTAATGTATTGGAAACAACGTTGTATACTGCCTCAAAGAGAGCTTGTTCGTCATTTGGTACTATAACTCCATATTCACCATTAGTTCCAAGTAGTTCTTCCATTCCCGAGCACATTGTCGTCACTACGGGAGTCCCTATCACAAGGGCTTCTGTAACAGCAGTACTATAACCCTCATGAATAGATGAACATACAAACAAATCTGCCTTTTTCACGTATTTGTAAGGATTTGACTTAAATCCAAGTAAGTGCAAATTGCATTCAACGCTCAATTTTATCGCCTCTTCAATATAACTATTGCGAAGTTCGCCATCACCAAGCAAGTATAGATCCGCTTTAATGCTATGTTCTCGTAAATACTTTATCAAGCGGACCAAGCGGTCAAATGCCTTTTGAGGAGTAAAACGGCCTACAGATATGATGTTAAAAGTATCAGTCCCAAAGTTAACATTCTCAGTGGATTGTTGACTTAGTTTAATTATATTATGAAAATCATTTACATTATAGATGACGTAAGACTTGTCTCCTGTAATTTCAGGTAAACATTGGCTCATTGCTTTACGCGCACTCTCAGCTACATATACTGTACGATCGAATGCACGTAAACTCTTTCTACATTCGGTTTCATTGCGATACAAGTGCGTCAATTTTGATAATGAATGAAATTCATTATGCACCCAATTGATTGTCTTGACGCTTTTATCAGGGCAAGCGCCTACAATTCTCATTGTGGGGCTTTGCAAGTAAGAAACAACAATGTCGAAATGCCCACGCCGAGCTATCATCCATTTATACAATAATTTCGCTGAAAATAGCTTCAGAATGTGGACATTCCCTCTAAACTTTTTTGAAAAGACATAACCGTATGTAATTCTTGATGATAATTTGGTTTTGTCATCTTTGAACAGTGTTAATACAGTGATGTCTAAATTGTCAAAATCCGTAAGTACATTTGTAAGATTGCAAAGGACCTTCTCGGCTCCGCCATTACTTAAAGTAGGAATAAAAAAAAGAATTTTCATCTTACAGTTTTTTATGCATCTTGGAATAGCGACGTTTACGCATTACGCGATATATAACCGGTGGAATACATAACGCGATAAAATCATGAAGCAAACTTAAATTATATATCCATGGCAAATTCAATTTCTTGCGCCACGCATACTTCACTTTTATATGATCGACCCTGTACTTCACTTTACGATTTTTAATAGAACTACGTGATTCGTAGTACTCATAAAGCACATCTGGCATAACCAATCCCTTATAGCCGGCCTGATACAATTTACACCACAAGTCATAGTCTTGGCCGCGACGTGTCAATTTGGATACTGTATATGAGCCGACTGAAATAAGAGATTCCCGTCGTATAATTACTGTAGGGTGCACAAATGAACGGCCAAGGTAAATATCTTTTTTGGAACGAATAACCTCGGGGATTGAAGAACTTCCAAAGGCACCTTTATCATCATAATAATTTATACCACAAGATACTAAAGCTATATCCGGATGTTTTTCCAATTCTTTAATTTGTTTTGCGATCCTATCGGGATGGGATATGTCATCATCGTCCATTCGTGCGATGTAGTATCCATGTGACAGTTCAATGCACCTATTAAGAGCAGAACTCAATCCAGAATTAATATCTAATTGCGCCAATATAACTTTGGAATTTGTGCCATACTTTTCTTTTAAGTATTCAAATGTCCCATCGGTAGAACAATCGTCACAAATAACCAACTCAATATTGGGGTATGTTTGAACCAAAATTGATTCAATGGCACGATCAATCCTTTTGCGACCATTGAATGTTCCCATTATGACAGAAACAAGTTTCATTTGTAAAATTCTTTATACCAACGGGCAAATTTGCGCAGACCGTCGCGCAATGTCGTCGAAGGTTTGAATCCGAAGTCGCGTTCGAGTGCCGACGTATCGGCGTATGTCACGGGCA
>CALKKU010000188.1 GCA_937995285.1 uncultured Bacteroidales bacterium
TCGGCAGCGTCAGATGTGTATAAGAGACAGCTCTTTACAGCACAGGCTCGGCAGCATACGTCGGCGGCGGATTCGGCGTCGGCATCCACAATATCAATGAGGCCGCCGTCTACGGCATCCCCGTGGCGTTCGGTCCGAATCATAGCAAGTTCAAGGAAGCATCGGATATGATTGCCGCCGGCGGAGGATTCGAGATCACTGACAACGCATCGTTTGATGCGACGATGACTCGTATGCTCTCCGACACCGCCGCTCGCTCGGTAGCGGGCAAGGCCGCAGGCGACTATATCGCCTCGCATATCGGTGCCACCGACATTATTTACAACGATATATTCTGACACAGTCAACAAGTATATAACAATCTCCTCTCTCGAAATGATTAAAGTAGGCTTAGATCAGCGAATCACAAATCCCGTGGCTATGGTCAGGTATCTGATCAAGCATCCCGACGTTGACCTTGTGTGGATTTACAACGGCGGCAAGACGGCACCCGTGGCCGAAACATTGCCGGCTCTGACAGGCGATTGCTCGCTCTCGGCTGTTGCCGAACCGCAATGGGGCGGTATCGACCTCTACATCGGTCCAGGTGCTCCGGGCCTTGAAGAGGCGTTCCTTGTCAACGATTCGCTCAAGGTTATATTCACCACCGATTCTGCAGAGATTCGCAATTCGTTGGCAGCGCCGGCCGAGATCGGATTGGCCGAATTTAATCGCAAGGCATTGGTGCGCGGTGCACGCGTGGCATATCAGCCTGATGTGTACACGATGCTCGGCGCTTTAGCCTTGATGCCGCTTGCCCGCAATCTGCTGCTCGGCGACGGAATAACGGGCTTGATGAAACTCCGGTCGGACAACAGCGCTATAAGTCCTTCTCCGACACCGATTGCCGACAACCTGCTGCAGCCGCTTCGCTCGCAAGTGCTGGGCGTGTTGCAGACTTCGTTCTCGGCACCGCTCAAGTTCGAGCGTCTCGCCGATTCAATGACAGTTGTTTACGCAAACGTCTCGGTGCCGACGAAGATGAATTTTGATGACTTGCTGAAAATATATCACGACTTCTACGACGATCACCGCCATATAGTGCTCTTGGACAGCGTGGATATATGTCCCGAAATGGTGCAAGGAACTAACAAGACCATACTTTCACTGTCGCTTGCGGAGGACGGTCGACTTAACGTCAAAATTGAGTTTGACAGCCTTTATAAATGTGGTGCCGGCAACGCGCTTCATCTGTTGAACCTGCTCTTCGGCCTCGACGAGCGCATAGGATTTTGATTATGGCAGGGTGGGTGACGGTAGCATTGTTGGTGGTGTCGAACATCTTTATGACGTTCGCGTGGTACGGCCATCTGAAGTTGCAGCAGATGAAAGTAATCTCAGGCAACACACCGCTCTATGTGGTGATACTGCTGTCGTGGCTCATCGCCTTGGCCGAGTACAGCTTTATGGTGCCGGCCAACCGCTACGGCTTCCAAGGCAATGGCGGCGCGTTCACATTGCCGCAACTCAAAGTGTTGCAGGAGGCTATCACCTTGGTGGTGTTCACACTGTTCACCGTAGTATTCTTCAGGGGTGAGGCATTGCATTGGAATCACCTTGCGGCATTCTGTTGCCTCATAGCCGCCGTGTACTTAGTGTTTATGAAATGATTTAATTCGATAACCGTTGAGAAAGTCGCTTCTGTACATACTATTGTTGGCACTGCTGCCTCAGTTGGTTCTCGCCGTTGCTGACGGCGACGATCCGGCCGCTATGGCAATGGTCACAGGCGACGGCGACACTCTCTCTGCCGACACGATTGCTGAGGCCGACACAGCTATAATGGCTGATACAGCTATTACAGCTATTATAGCTGAGACGGATACTGCACCTGTACAGTTGCCCGACACATTTGTGCCGCATCTCAAGCCGGTGCTTACCAAGGTTGACCTCGAATCGCCCGTTGACTTCTCATCGTCGGATTCGCTCGTCATCATCCGCCGCGACTCGGCCTTTATGTACGGCAAGAGTTCGGTGAAGTATGGCGAGATAAGCCTTGAAAGCGCCAACATCGAGATGAACCTCAACGACAACACCGTATATGCTGTCGGTGTTCCCGATTCGACGGGCGAAATGACCGGCACACCGGTATTCACCGAAGGACAAGATTCATACGAGGCTGCCACGATGCGCTACAATTTCCGCACGAGCAAGGGTTATATCACAAATGTAATTACCGAACAGGGCGAAGGTTATCTCACCGGCGGCACCACCAAGCGCGATGCCAACGGCGACTTCTACATCACCAACGGCCGATACACCACTTGCTCCGATCACGATTGTCCGCACTTCTACTTCAACCTCACCAAAGCCAAGGTGCGCACCGGCAAGAATATAGTAACCGGTCCGGCGTATATGGTGCTTGCAGGCCTGCCGCTGCCGGTGGCTGTGCCGTTCGGTTACTTCCCGTTCTCCAAGAGTTATTCGTCGGGCGTAATATTCCCGTCGTTCGGCGACGACTATCGCCGCGGCTTCTACCTGCGCGACGGCGGCTACTACTTCGCCATCAACGACAATATCGACCTCGCCCTCACCGGTGAAGTGTACACCAAAGGCTCATGGGGCATCGCCGCTTCATCAACCTATTCGAAGCGCTACAAGTACAACGGTTCGTTCAACATATCGTACCTAAAGTCGATAACCGGCGAAAAGGGCTCGCCCGACTACTCGTCGCAGACCAACTTCCAGGTGCTGTGGAATCACAGTCAGGACTCCAAGGCCAATCCCAATATGAGCCTGTCGGCGAGCGTCAACTTCACCACATCCGGCTACTCGCGCAACGATCTCAACTCCTACTACTCCAACTCGTTCACCGAGAATACCAAGAGTTCGAGTATTAATATGACCTACCGCTTTCCCGGTACGAAGTGGTCGATTTCGTCGACATTCAATATCTCGCAGCGTACACAGGACTCCACACTGTCGGTATCGTTTCCCAACTTCACCATCACGCTTAGCCAGGTCAATCCCTTCAAGCGCAAGCATCCCGTCGGCTCGGAGCGCTGGTACGAAAAGATACGTCTGTCCTATTCCGGTCAGTTCCAGAATTCGCTCACAGCTCAGCAGAACGTGTTCTTCAAAAAGAGTCTCATCAAAGACTGGCGCAACGGTATGCGTCACAGCATTCCCATTTCGGCTACATTCAATGCGTTCAGTTACCTGAACATCACGCCGAGCATCAACATCACCGACCGTATGTACACCACCAAGGTGCGCCGCCAGTGGGATCCCAATGCCGCCGCCGAAGTGTGCGACACATCATACAGTCTCTACAACGTCTACGACTTCTCGGCATCGTTGTCGCTCGATACGAAAATCTACGGTTTTTGGCGTCCGCTCGGCTTCCTCGGCAAGAAAATCAAGATGATACGCCACGTGCTGACGCCTACCGTGTCGTTCAGCGGTGCACCCGACTTCGGCTCGAAATTTTTCGGCTACTACGGCGAATACGAGTACCCCGATGCTCAGGGTAATATGCAGACGCGTCGTTACAGTTACTATCCCAACGCACTGTTCGGCGTGCCGTCGTCGGGCCGCTCGGGAGTGGTATCATATTCGCTGGCCAACAACGTGGAGATGAAAGTAAACACCGAAGACTCTATCGGCGAGAAGAAAATATCGCTTATCGAGAACTTCACCGTGTCGCAGAGTTACAACTTCGCTGCCGACTCGCTCAACTGGTCGAATATCAATACTTCGCTGCTGCTGCGACTGACCAAGGGCTTCAACCTTAACCTGTCGGCTGTGTGGGATGTCTATACCTATCAACTCAACAGCGCCGGCAATCCCGTGCGCGTGAACATTCCGCGTTGGAAGGCCGGCAAGGGTATCGGACGCTTGTCGAGTACCGGCACATCGTTCTCCTACACGTTCAACAACGACACGTTCAAACGCAAGAACAAAGGCAGCAACTCGTCGTCGAACAACTCCGATACCAATCGAGACACCTCGGGTGCACGACACGACCGCGATGTGGCCGACGCTCTCGACGAGGAAAGCGGCGACACAGGCTATGACACAGATGCCAACGGCTACGTGCGCTGGCAAGTGCCATGGAGTCTGTCGGTCAACTATTCGATCGGCTATGCCTACGGCGAGTTCAACAAGCAGAAGATGGAGTACGATCCGCGTATAACGCAGAATCTCAGTCTGTCGGGCAACATCAAGCCAACGCCCAACTGGAACTTCTCGTTCACGGCGTCGTACAACTTCGACACACACAAGTTGGCCTATATGAACTGCAACCTGTCGCGCGACCTGCATTGCTTCACTATGCGTGCAAGTTTCGTGCCCGTTGGCCCCTACAAGAGCTATTCGTTCAGCATCGCCGTCAAGTCCTCGATGCTCAGCGATCTCAAGTACGACAAGCGCTCGTCGGTATCGAACGGCGTCACGTGGTATTGATGCAGCCGCGCGATTGCGGTTCGGATGCAAAATCGGGAATATTGTGAATTATTTCCGTAAAATGTGTACTTTTCTCTTTCGGAAATTATTTAATTTTGCAGCAGACAAACTATAATCAAACCAATCCTATAATCTAAACGTATGCTGCGAAAAATCAGATTGACGTGCGCCGTCGTGGTGTTCGTCCTCATCACCGGCTTGTTCCTCGACTTTACGGGGACACTGCACGCCTGGTTGGGCTGGCTGGCAAAGATTCAGTTCCTCCCGGCTGTGTTGGCGTTGAATGTCGGAGTGGTGCTTGCGCTTGTGATACTGACATTAGTGTTCGGCCGCATCTATTGCTCCGTGATTTGCCCCTTGGGCATTTTTCAGGATGTCGTATCGTGGATAAGCGGACGACGCAAGAAAAAGAAGTATCGCTTCAGTTATTCACCGGCCAAGACTTGGCTGCGCTATGGCGTACTTGCCGTGTTCATCGTGGCGATGATCGCGGGCGTCGGCTCATTGGTCGCATTGCTCGCCCCGTACAGCGCCTATGGCCGCATCGCTCAAAATCTTTTTGCGCCGATTTACATCTGGGGCAATAACGCATTGGCCTACGTCGCCGAGCGAGCCGACAGTTATGCTTTCTACGGCCGTGACGTGTGGTTGCGCAGTCTTCCTACATTCATCATCGCTGCCGTCACATTCGTTGTGCTCATCGTATTGGCATGGCGCGACGGTCGCACGTATTGCAACACCATCTGCCCCGTAGGTACGGTGCTGAGTTTCCTCGCACGCTTTTCGTGGTTTAAGATTCATATCGATGAAAGCAAGTGCAACAAGTGCGGACTGTGTGCCCGCAGTTGCAAGGCGGCTTGCATCGACTCCAAGAACCATGCCGTCGACTATTCGCGTTGCGTGGTCTGCGGCAACTGTGTCGACAAGTGTCGTCAGCACGCCATCTCGTTTGTGCACGCCTCAAAGTCTGTCGCTGAAAAGCCGCAGACGGAGAAGCCGGCCGACAATAATGCGGATGCCTCGGTGGACAAGACCCGCCGAACATTCTTTGTCGGCGCAGCACTTGCTACGGCAACCGCCGCATTGGCTCAGGAAAAGAAGAAGGTCGACGGAGGCCTTGCTGCCATTGAAGATAAAATCGCTCCCAAGCGCTCAACTCCGCTTACGCCTCCCGGCTCCATATCGGCCAACAATATGGCCGGACACTGCACCGCGTGCCAGCTCTGCGTGGCGGCCTGCCCCAACGATGTGCTTCGTCCGTCGACCGACTTGATGAAGTTGATGCAGCCGACGATGTCTTACGAACGCGGATATTGCCGCCCCGAATGCACCAAGTGCAGCGAGGTGTGTCCTGCCGGGGCAATTTGTCCGATAACTCGTGCGGAGAAGTCATCGACGCAGATTGGCCATGCAGTGTGGATCAAGAAAAACTGTGTGCCGCTGACCGACGGCGTGGAGTGCGGCAACTGTGCCCGTCACTGCCCCTCGGGTGCTATCACTATGATTCCGTCCGACGCGTCAAATCCCGATTCGCCGAAGATTCCGGCCGTCAACACCGAGCGGTGCATCGGTTGCGGCGCTTGCGAGAATCTGTGTCCGGCTCGCCCGTTCAGTGCCATCTATGTGGAAGGACACGAAATGCATCGTACAGTCTAATCACCATAAATTGACAGGACTATGGCTAAAAATTTAAACAGAAGAGGCTTCCTCAAAGCCTTGGGCGAAGGCACAGTGGCCGCATCGGCTCTGCTCACCGCTTGCAAAGGCTCTGATAACAATACAACTACATCATCGCAGGAGCCGCCGAAAGGCAAAATGACATATCGTACGAATCCCCGAACCGGCGACAAAGTGTCGATTCTCGGCTACGGTATGATGCGCCTGCCGGTGGTGGGCGGCGGCACGGAACGCGATCATCCCGATGCCGACATCGACCAGGATATGGTCAATCGCCAGATCGACTATGCCTTGGAGCACGGACTGAACTATATTGATACGTCGCCTGCCTACTGTAAAGGTCGCTCGGAGCGTGCAACGGGCATAGCACTGCATCGCCACGACCGCTCGGAATATTTCATCGCCACGAAGTTGTCGAACTTCGCGCCCGAAACATGGAGTCGCGAAGCGTCAATCGAGATGTTCGAAAACTCGCTCAAGGAGTTGCAGGTCGATTATGTAGACTACCTGTTGCTCCATGCCATCGGTATGGGCGAGCACGGTATGGAGGACTTCTACAGCCGCTATATCGACAACGGTATCCTCGACTGGCTTGTGGAACAGCGCGAGAAAGGTCGCATCCGCAACCTCGGCTTCTCCTATCACGGCGACATCAAGGTGTTCGACCTTGCGCTGCAATGGCACGACGAAGGTCGCTATCATTGGGATTTCGCTCAGATAGAGATGAACTATCTCGATTGGAACTATGCCGATGAGATTAATCCGCGCAATACCGATGCCGTGTACCTCTATGGCGAACTTCACAAGCGCGGCATTCCGGCGACAATTATGGAGCCGCTGCTCGGCGGACGACTTTCCAACGTGCCCGACCGTATCGTGGCAAAGATGAAAGAACGCGAGCCGGAGAGTAGTGTGGCAAGTTGGGCCTTCCGCTTTGCCGGCACTCCCGAAGGCGTGCTTACCGTGTTGAGCGGTATGACGTATATGGAGAATCTGAAAGAGAATCTCTGCACATATTCGCCGCTGCGCCCCATCAGCAAGGATGAAAACGACTTCCTGATGGAAATTGCCAACGACATCTACAACCTCAACACCGTTCCATGCAACGAGTGCAACTACTGCATGCCGTGCCCCTACGGACTGAATATCCCGGCTATATTCTCGCACTACAACAAGTGTATAAAGGAAGGCAATCTGCCTAACAAGGGCAGTCAGGATCCGGATTACCGACGTGCTCGCCATGCATTCCTGGTGGGATACGACCGCCGTGTTCCGCGCCTGCGTCAGGCAAGTCACTGTATCGGTTGCGGTCAGTGCGTCACCCATTGTCCTCAGCGCATTCAGATACCTCAGGAGATGCAGCGCATCGACAAGTTTGTTGAACAACTGAAGCAAGACGACGGGAACAATGACAACTGAGCTGATTGAACTTCTGCGCGGCGGCAACCATTCGTTAGTGGTCGCCTGCGGCAATGAAGTGCGCACCTTCGACGGTCGCGGCGTCTCGGATCTGCTACGGCTGTTGGAGGAAAAGTCGGCGTTGCTGCCCGGTGCATCGGTCGCCGACAAGGTGGTCGGCAAGGCCGCTGCTGCGCTTATGGCATTGGGTAAGGTTCGTGAGGTATATGCCGAGGTTATCAGTCAGCCGGCTTTCGACCTGCTGACAGCCAACGGTATTCAGGCATCGTACGGCGCTCTTGTGCCACATATAATCAATCGCGCAGGCACGGGCCTTTGTCCGCTCGAAACGCGCTGTATGGATTGTGCGCCGCCCTCCGATTGCCTTGTTCGCATCAAGGAGTTTGTCGCCGAGATGAAAAGCAAAGCGAAATAAAGTACGACGATGACAAAGACACAGTTTATAGCAATAGCCTTCTTGTCTGCGACATCACTTTCATTCATTGCCGCCGCCCAGTCAAGCACTGCCGATTCGCTCTATACGTTCGACGAGATCGTTGTGACGGGCACACGAGCCGCGACAGATGTACGCAACTTGTCGCAGACGGTGTCGGTGCTGAGTCGCGACAAGATTGAGCGATCGCAGCAACCTTCATTGCTGCCTGTGCTGACAGAGCAGATCCCCGGCTTGTTTACCACCGCACGAGGTGTGATGGGCTACGGTGTGTCGGGTGGCGCGGCAGGCGGCATATCGTTGCGCGGACTCTCGGGCGGCAGCGCTCGCCTGATGGTGCTTATCGACGGTCATCCGCAGTATGCAGGTATCTTCGGCCATCCAATTGCCGATGCATATCAGTCGCTGTTGGCCGATAAGGTTGAGGTGCTGCGCGGCCCTGCATCGGTCATCTATGGGTCGAATGCTATGGGCGGTGTCATCAACATCGTCACACGTCGTATGCACGAGGACGGTGTGCGCACCAACGTCCATGCAGCCTACGGTTCGTACAACACTCTTGAAACCGAACTGACCAACCGCATCCGTTACGGTCGCTTCACGAGCGTGGTCAGCGGTTCGTACAACCGCACCGACGGGCATCGCGACAATATGCAGTTCGAGCAGTACGGAGGCTATGCCAAAGTCGGGTATGATCTGACGGGAAATTGGAGCGCTTACGCAGATGTGGACATCACGCACTTCAATGCCACGTACCCCGGCCCGGAGACTGCGCCGCTGCTCGAAGGCGACCAGCGTATCACTCGCGGCGTCACCTCCGTCGCTTTGGAAAATCATTACGGCAACACATCAGGCGCTGTAAGTTTCTTCTACAACTGGGGGCATCATTGGATCAACGACGGATATACTCCGGGCAACGGCGAGCAGCCGCAAGACGGGCGTTTCAATTCGTTCGACAATATGACGGGCGTGTCGATTTATCAGAGTGCACGCCTGTTCGACGGCAATCGCATCACGCTCGGTGTCGACTGGTTTCGCTACGGAGGTGAGGCCCGGACAGAGTATGTGAAAGGTGAAAATGCCGGCACGCGCCGCGACCTTGTCGATAAGCACGAAAACGAAGTAGCCGGCTATGTCGATTTCCGACAGGACATCCGTTCGTGGCTGACGCTCAATGCCGGTCTGCGTGTCGATCACCATTCGCGCGTGGGTACGGAATGGGTGCCGCAAGCCGGCCTTGCATTCCACTTGCCTCGCACTGCAGAGGTGAAGGTATCTGCAACGAAAGGATTCCGATACCCGATAATAAGAGAGATGTATATGTTCCCGCCGCAGAATCCCGACTTGAAACCGGAATCGATGTGGAACTATGAGATAGCTTTCAGTCAAAACCTCCTGAACGGTCGATTGTCGTATGGCGTCAACGTGTTCTATATTGACGGTAAGAATCTGATTATGACGTTGCCCAATCCCAACGGTTCGGGTATGCTCAATCAAAACTCCGGCAAAGTGGATAACACAGGCTTCGAACTTCAAGCGGCATATCAAGTAAATCGTGCCGTGTCGCTTGACGGCAATTACAGCTACCTCCATATGAAAAATCCCGTGGTGGCCGCGCCAAAGCACAAAGCCTACGTCGGTGCTACGTTCTCCAAGAATCGGTGGAATGTATCAACCGGATTGCAATACATTGCAGGACTGTATACGTCGGTCAATCCCGCCGCGACAGAGTCGTTTGTACTGTGGAATGTGCGAGGTTCATTCCGTGTCGTCGATTGGCTCGCCATTACGGTAAGGGGCGAAAACCTTTTGGCTCAAAAATATGAAATCAATGCCGGCTATCCTATGCCTCGTGCCACAGTGATGGGCGGATTTAATATTAACTTCTAAATCACTATGAATATGCAAACTACAACTGCAAAACTTTACTCTTTGGGATATTCTGAAGCGAAGACCTACGTGGCGGCGTTTTTGTTCGTCATGGGTAATATCATCCTGCCGCAAATCTTTCATCTTGTACCGCAGGGCGGTATGACGTGGCTTCCGATATATTTCTTCACACTCATCGGCGCATATAAATACGGTTGGAAAGTAGGCTTGCTGACTGCCGTATTGTCGCCGGTGGTCAATTCGGCTCTGTTCGGAATGCCTATGCCGGCCGTGCTTCCCGCCATTCTGCTGAAATCCGTTCTGTTGGCCGTTGCCGCAGGTTTTGCCGCTTCGCGTTACAAGAAGGCATCTCTTGCTCTGCTGATTGGCGTGGTGCTGTCATATCAAGTAGTCGGCACTTTGGGTGAATGGGCGATGAAAGGCGATCTGTTCCTTGCCGCACAGGATTTCCGCATCGGCATCCCCGGCATGCTGCTGCAAATACTCGGCGGCTGGGTGTTTATCAACCGCATATTGTCACGATAACCGGTCTGTAACAGCCGCTCATAAAGTCACAAGCCGCAGCGACCTCACGGTCACTGCGGCTTGCCATTCACATAAATACACTAAATTTTTATTTCACTACTTTTATGGTTGCGCCCTGAGCGGCCACGATGTAGACACCGTGGGGCAGAGCGGAGGTTTCGATTGAGAGACGGCCCGATGCTGTTGCCTGCGATGCAACGAGCATACCGGTTGTGTTGTATACGTTGACCGTGCCGGCTTGTGCACCCGATACTTCGAGCCATTCGCCCGATGCAGTGAAGCGGGCGTCGAGAGCGGCAATCGCTGCATCGCTGACGCCGCCGTTGTCGGCGTAGGTCAGATCGTCGAGGCAAGCATAGGTCGGAACCATCTCGTTGCTGCTTTCTATCGACACGGTGACTGTCTTAACCTTGCCGAGAGCGGAGAGGTCGACCCAACGCCAATCGCGTACGATGTAGTGGTCGGAGCCTGTGAAGTCGGCCAGATAGAATTCGACGGGGCTGCCTGCAGGGTCATCGCCGGTGAATACAATCTTGTGGAAATCGCCGTCGGTGAAAGGTTGCGCATAGGCATCGCCGGCAGTAGCCGAGTTGATGAAGTACATATTGTTAGATACGTACACACCGCCGAGTGTCGATCCGTCGCGGTCGGCGAGTGTTGTGAACTCGCTGCGGCACATGCCTGTGTAGACAAGGCCGAAGCCGGCGCTTTCGTGTCCGCTGCCGGCAACACAGTTGAACTGGTCTACGAGATATGTTGCCGAATCGAACGATGTCTCGGTGCGAGCCGAGGCTGCGAAGCCTCCCCAGAACAGCCATGCGGGCATATATGTGTTGGTGAACATAAATCCGCCGCTGAAGAAGTTCGATTCCATATCGGCGGGG
>CALKKU010000189.1 GCA_937995285.1 uncultured Bacteroidales bacterium
GCTTTTCGGCGTGAAAGTCGAAGATAATATTGACTTAATCGAGCCTATTTATCGACAGATAGCGCCGTTTGCCAAGCGTCGCGCCGGCAAGTTGTCGGGCGGTATGAAGCAGAAGTTAGCTCTGTGCTGCGCTCTTGTTCACAAGCCGACAGTTCTTTTCCTCGACGAACCGACTACGGGTGTCGACGCCGTGTCGCGCAGCGAGTTCTGGCAGATGCTCGCCGAACTCAAATCAAAGGGTATCACCATATTCGTGTCAACGCCATATATGGATGAGGCACAGGCGTGCGACCGCGTGGCACTCATCGATCACGGTCGTATTCTCGCCGTCGACCGCCCTGATGCACTTGCCGCCGCAATGGACCGCAATTTGTATGCAGCGTCGGCTCGCGAGATGTGGCCTCTGATGCTCGCATTGCGACAGTTGCCGCAGGTAGCTGACTGCTACACGTTCGGTGCGGCGCATCATGTTGTCGCCCGAGCAGGTTTCGACATTCGGTCGACTGTCGATGAACTGACGGCACGCGGACTTCACGATGTATCGATTGAGCCGGTGGCAGGCAATATCGAAGACTTGTTTATCAAACTCATGCATGGCAATGAACGCGAATAATGTAATATCTGTCGACGGCCTGACGAAGCGCTTCGGAGACTTCACGGCCGTGAATCACATAACTTTCGATGTGGCCGAAGGCGAGATATTCGGCTTCCTCGGTGCTAACGGCGCCGGCAAGACCACTGCGATGCGTATGCTTTGCGGGCTGAGTTATCCCACCGAAGGATGCGGCTCGGTCGCAGGATTCGATGTGATGACGCAGAGCGAGCATATCAAGCGCAATATCGGCTATATGAGCCAACGCTTTTCTCTCTACGAGGATCTCACCGTTATTGAGAATCTGCGATTATTTGCAGGAATATACGGCATGGCTAAGGCCGATGCCGCTGCTCGTATTGACGAGTTGCTTCAGCGCCTCGATTTCTCCGCCGAGCGCAAGACAATTGTTGCCGACTTACCGCTCGGACGCAAGCAGAAATTGTCATTTGCCGTAGCCACGGTTCATCGCCCGAAGATTGTATTTCTCGATGAGCCGACCGGCGGTGTCGATCCGATCACGCGTCGACAATTCTGGGAACTTATATATTCGTCGGTCGATGAAGGTATGACGGTGTTCGTCACCACCCACTATATGGACGAAGCCGAGTACTGCAACCGCCTTTCAATAATGGTCGACGGCTGTATCAAAGCACTCGATACGCCTCACGCCCTTAAAGAGCACTATGGCGTCAATACAATGGACGAAGTGTTCAGAATCATAGCACGCGGCGCAGTCCGCTCAGAATAATCATAGCAAACTTTTTTCGATATGTCCCAACCGCTTTTACCGTTCATAAAGAAAGAAACAATCCACATAGTACGTGACAAGCGCACTATGATTATAGTGCTGCTGATACCGGTGATATTGATGATTCTCTTCGGCTTCGCAATATCGACGGAGGTCAACAACGTAAATGTTGCAGCCGTGGCACCGGTACAGAGCGACTACGTGCGCTCCGTACTGTCGCGTGTGTCAGAAAATCAGTATATGACATTTACGGGATGCATTGCTCCGGGTGATGTTGACAATGTACTTCGGCAAGGCCGTGCCGATGCTGTGATTGTCTTCAACGACGACACATCGTCGCCGCAAGTGCAACTGATTATGGATGCATCCAAGACAAATACCGTGCAATCCGCATCGGCCTACCTGAGCAATATCATCTCTGAAGTAAGTCGGAGCGCAATGCCAGTAATCACTCATACACTGTACAATCCGCAGATGAAGAGCGCATACAACTTTGTTCCAGGTATTATGGGTATGCTGTTCATCCTCATCTGTGCCATGATGACGTCGGTGTCCATTGTCCGCGAGAAAGAAACCGGAACTATGGAAATACTGCTCGTATCGCCGGTGCGGCCCATGCGAATCGTCCTCACCAAGTTGATACCGTATTTCATCCTGTCGTGCATCGTCCTTGCCACGATTTTACTAATAGCCTATGGCTTGCTCGGGCTGCCGCTGTCGGTGACTGTATTCAATGTCGTCGGGGTGTCGCTGCTCTATATAGTGCTGTCGCTCGGGCTTGGATTGCTGATTTCGACACTCACGTCGCAGCAGGTTGTGGCCTTGCTTGTGTCGGCTATGCTGTTTATGCTGCCGGTGATAATGCTGTCGGGAATGTTGTTCCCGATTGAGAATATGCCGACGGCGTTGCAATGGGTTTCTCACATCATTCCCGCGCGATGGTATATCGATGCCATGCGCAAGTTGATGATCGAGCAACTGCCCGTCACAGCCGTAATCGACGACATTGCAATCCTTTGCGGCATTGCACTGCTTGTAATCACCGTAGCCGTAAAAAAGTTCAACGACAAACTCGAATAAGCCATGCGCACACTCCTTATATTGCTCAAAAAAGAATTTATCCAATTTCGCCGTAACAAGTTCATGCCCAAGATGGTGCTGATGTTCCCGATTATGGCGATGCTTATCATACCGTTGGTGACGACAATGGATGTGAAGAATGTCAATGTCGCCGTTGTCGACAACGACCGTTCGGCCACCTCGCGCCGTATCATTGCAGATATGCAGGCCTCGCCGTATTTGGCGATGTCGACGTATGCCGATACATACGCTGCAGCATTGCAGCACGTCGAAGCGGGCGATGCCGATGTCATTCTCGATATTCCGTGCGACTACGAGAAATTAATGTTCGCAGGGCAAGGAGCGGCTGTCAGCATCGATGCCAACGGCGTCAATGCTATGAAAGGTCAACTCGGAGCGCAGTATCTCGTGCAATCCGTGATGAAGTCGCTGAAGACTCTTCGCGCCGAACGGGGCATCGATATTCCGCGCGAGTCCATTACGGTTCAGAATCGATATAATTCCACGCTCGACTATCCGTCGTATATGATCCCGGCTCTGATGGTGATACTTGTCATAATGATTTGCGGCTTCTTGCCGGCTCTCAACCTCGTTGGCGAAAAGGAGACGGGCACTATCGAGCAAATCAACGTATCGCCGGTAGGTCGCCTGACGTTCACCCTCTCCAAGTTGATACCTTACTGGCTGATAGGCCTACTTGTCCTCACTCTTGCAATTACTATCGCTTGGGCGGTTTACGGGCTCGTTCCGGTCGGTTCGATTGTCGCGATTTACGCAGCGACGTTGTTGTTCAGCTTCGTTATGTCGGGCCTCGGTGTGTCAATTGCCAACTGCTCGTCGACCATGCAGCAGAGTATGTACGTGATGTTCTTTTTCATCATCATCTTTCAGTTGATGAGCGGCCTTATGACACCGATCGATTCGATGCCTCAGTGGGCTCAATACATCACCTATGCCATTCCGCCGCGCTACTTCATTGAAATAATGCGCTCGGTTTACCTCAAAGGCTGCACGCTCGCAGACCTGTGGATTGACTACGCCGCGCTCGCCGCCTTCGCCTGCCTCACCAACATCGTCGCCACCATCACCTACCGCAAGCAGTCGTAATATATATGCAGATATTCTTCTGATTACTTGATAAATTTGAAAGACTTGCCGTCCGAAGTGCTTATGATGTACACACCATGGTCGAGATTATCGATTGTGATTACAGCACATCCGTCGGCATCTGCTGTAGAGGCGGCAACTTGGCGACCGTTGATGTCATAAACATCCACCTGTTCGGTGGCCGTGACCCCGGTAACAGTGATTCCTTTAGCAGATACGGCAACCGTAAAAGCGTCCTTGTCATTGACAATGTCATTCACCCCTGCTTCGTCAGCCACTAAGGTGATGCTCTTTATATGATCAATACTGAATTGGTAACTGGTATGCAATCCCCACACAGTCAATAGCAATTGATCTTCATAGAATTCTATCTCAGGAAGGTTCTCGAACTTGTGATTCACCGTGTACTGATAACCGTTGTCTGCTTCAACATTCAGTTGCAGTATGTAGGGCCTTGATACCTGCTCGGCTTGCGTCGACTTGTGATTGTTAGAATCGAATAATGTCGCTTCGACGGCTTCTGAATCATTTGTTGTGATGAAGGTGATGGCCTTCACACTTTCGGCTGCGATCTTATGCGTGGCGCCGGTAACGTCCGTTATAACGACGCTTTGCGCAGCAGCCCCAACGGTACAAGCCATTGCCAATAAGGCGGAACCTAACAGATGTTTCATATAGACTATTGCTTACGATGTTAAATTCGCCACAAATTTACATCAAAATATAGTATATCCAAATCAAAAAGACAGTAAATTGAATAATTAAATAAAAATTTAACCCTCCCGTCGCCCTAAG